>NZ_JBEMBC010000010.1:0-60799 GCF_040274425.1 Carnobacterium sp. | reverse complement strand
CTGGTAGAATGTTTGATAAATATGGTTCTAAAAAATTAGCTATGAGTGGGTTAATGTTGGTAACAGTTGGAACTTTTGTTATTGGTTTAATAAATATTAATACACCTATCTATATTATTGTAATACTGCAAATGGTTCGTACATTAGGTTTTGCATTAACGTTGATGCCAATTCAAACAGCAGCGTTCAATGCTGTCCCTCTAGAATTAGCTTCACATGCTGCGGCAATGTTTAATACTCAACGCCAATTAGCCGGATCAATGGGAACAGCTTTGTTTGTGGTTGTGATGATGCTTGTTTCTCAAAATAAACTAGCAGAACATGTTACAGGACAATTAGCTGATTTAGCAGGTTTTCAAATGGTCTTTAAATTAGTTGGGCTATTATCATTAGTAGCTTTCATTATGACGTTGTTCATCAAGGAAAAACCGTATTTACCTAAAAGAGAACTAGTTGAAAATAATTAAATCCTACTAAAAAGGTTCTAGAAATCATCATCAATTGATGATTTCTAGAACCTTTTTTTATTGGGGAATAAAAGTTTAATTCAAGTAAAGTAAAAACGCAATTCGATGAAACTAAAATTGAAGGCAATAAAATACAAGAAATCATTGTGAAACTAGGTTATCCAGTATTGTCTACAAAAATATTTTAAATGTAGTTTAAAAAATAATAAAATTTCAATCCAGATCATTGAGGTAGTCTGGATTGTTTTTTTAGATAAATTTAGTTTCTTGATGATCGTCAATTTAACTTTCTTAAAACAGCAGTAAAGTAAGAGTGTAGATAGATAAAAGAAATAGGAGGAAGAAAAGATGATCTCACATATCAATAAACATAAAAACCATATCGTTGTTTTATCAGGAATATTAATTGCTCTCGGATTTGTTTTCGATTTCATTGGAAGTGAAAATCTAAAAAATGATGCTTTGATTAGTGCAACCCTCATTGCCAGTGTCCCTATCTTCATTAAAGCTATCCAAGCATTGCGCATGAAAGCTTTTAGTATTGATCTACTTGTAAGTATCGCAGTTATAGGAGCGTTATATATTGGAGAATATACAGAATCTTCTGTTGTAACATTCTTGTTCTTGTTCGGAGATTATCTGGAAATGAGGACGTTAGAAAAAACGCGTTCTTCATTAAGAGAACTAGTGGATATGGCTCCTCAAGAAGCAACTGTTCTGCGTATAGATGGCAAAACAGAAACGATATCTGTTGAAGATGTTGAAGAAGGTGATCGTGTCATTGTTCATCCAGGAGGGAAAGTTCCTGTTGATGGTAAGATCATTTCTGGTAAAGCTTCAATCAATGAAGCAGCAATTACTGGAGAATCTGAGCCAGCTTCAAAATCAATCAACGATAATATTTTTAGTGGAACTATTATAGACACTGGCTACATCGAAATGATCGCTGAAAGAGTCGGAGAGGATACGACATTTGCTAAAATCATTGAACTCGTGGAAGAAGCGCAAGAATCAAAATCAAAAGCAGAGAAATTTTTGGACAAATTTGCCAATATCTATACTCCATCTGTAGTAATCTTATCTATCATTGTGTATCTCGTAACCAGAGAATTGCATTTAGCGATTACTTTCTTAGTTATCGCCTGTCCTGGTGCATTGGTTATCGGAGCACCAGTATCAAATGTTGCTGGTATTGGAAATGGCGCGAAGTATGGTGTATTGATCAAAGGTGGAGAGATCATGGATAAATTCTCCAAGGTAGATACTTTAGTATTTGATAAAACAGGTACATTAACCAAAGGAAAACCTCAAGTAACGGATATTCATGTGTTCAATGATACTGATGAGAATACTTTATTGAGACTGGTGGCAAAAGCAGAAACGATTTCTGAACATCATTTGGGACAGACAATCGTGAAAGAAGCTGAAAATCGTAAAATAAATATCGTTTCTATGGAAATAACTGATGGAGAAGCGATTAAAGGAAATGGAATTAAAGCAGTAGTGAATAACCGCCAGATCGTTGCTGGGAATCGGAAACTAATGAAAGCTGAAAATATCTCGCTGGAAAATGATGTTGAACTGTATGCAGTCAAGCGTGAAAAATCCGGGAACTCTGCCATCTTCATCGCAATTGATGGTGAAATTTCTGGAATCATTTCCATTGCCGACCAAATACGCGACGATGCTAAACAGGCACTAAATCAAATGAGGAAGAATGGGGTTAAGAAAATCATCATGCTGACGGGTGACAATGAACATACAGCCCAAGCGGTAGCTACAGAATTGGGATTAGATGAGTTCCATGCTGAATTATTGCCAGAAAACAAAGTAGAATTCGTAAAACGCTTGAAAGAAATGGGTCATACTGTTGCTATGGCAGGAGATGGAATCAATGATGCCCCAGCGATCGCCACTGCTGATATTGGTTTAGCAATGGGAGAAGGAGGAACGGACATATCGATGGAAACAGCGGATGTTGTTTTGATGGCTGACAAATTAATGCAATTTTCTCATGCGTACTCTTTATCTAAAGCAACAACTCGTAACATGAAACAAAATATTTTTATTGCTGTGGGAGTTGTAGCTATTTTATTAACTGGTGTTTTAATGGGAAACGTTCATTTAGCATCCGGAATGTTTATCCATGAAGCAAGTGTGCTGGTGGTTATATTAAATGCGATGCGTTTGATTCGCTTTAACCATAAAGATAGGAAAAAATCTAAGGCAGCAAATGCAGTTCCAACACATGCTTAATTTATTTAAGAATAATAAAAAGAAATTATAGTTATATAAGAAAATTGATCAGAAAAATTAGGAGGAACACCCAATGGCTGAAGAACAAATACACGAAGAACTGTTGAAAAAAGAAATAGATCAAGACAAAAAAGAACATGACCACCATAATCCTACTGCAGCAGCAATGACGAATCATATCATTGCTAACCAAGGTATACTGCAAATCAAATTACATCAATACCACTGGTATGTAAAAGGACCGAACTTCTTTACCTTACATGAAAAATTTGAAGAATTATACACTGAAAGTACTCAGTATTATGATAAAATTGCTGAACGTTTAATTGCATCAGGAGCAAAACCATTTTCAACAGCAGAACATTACATTCAATATTCCTTTATTCAAGAAGCTGCTTCAGGAAAATACTTGTCCGCAGAAGAGATGGTGGAAAACTTAGTTGATGACTATCGTACAACCCATGATGTCGCCGGACGTGCCATCATGTTGGCGCAAAATGAAAATGATACTGTATTGGAAGATCTATTAATTGACTACAAAAGCTATTTAGATAAAACAATTTGGATGCTGCAATCATTCCTTGGGAAAAATGCTCTTGAAGGGGAAGAGGATGATTAGAGCGTGTTTTAAAACTAATTCGTCAAGAGGAAAATAGTTGTTAAATAGACAAAGACCAAATCAAATAAGCAATAGGCCTCGCCATTGCTTATTTGATAGTGAGAAGGGAACTTACTGAAAGGTTCAACGTAGAATTTTATTTGAGTTGACATAATGAGCCTTAATTCGACCAACTCAGAGACATTTTCTATTTGAGTTGATGTAACGAGCCTTAATTCGATTAACTCAAAGCCATTTTTTATTTGAGTTGACGTAATGAGCTTTAATTCGATCAACTCAAAACTGTTTTCTATTTGAGTTGACGTAACAAGCCTTAATTCGATCAACTCAAAGCCATTTTTTATTTGAGTTGACGTAATGAGCTTTAATTCGATTAACTCAGAGCCGTTTTCTGTTTGAGTTGACGTAATGAGCCTTAATTCGATCAACTCAGAATAGTAATCTAAGTTTATTAACACAAAAGGAATGAGATAATTATCCCATTCCTTTTGTGTTAATAAACTTGCAGTTCTGTTTTTGATTGTATGACTTGGAAATTATGAAATGTATCTGGTTTGATTCTATCGTGTTTTTTAAAGTAATCTGCAATTAGTTCGGTCATATCAATCGTGACTTCTCTAATAATTTTATCAGCGCTAAACATATCATAATTTCCACCACCTACTGCTCGATATTGATTGATGACAATTTCTAATCGATCATCTTTTTGAATAAGGGCACCATTGTGACGGAGCTGGCAAATACGACTGCCAATTGGAAGCGAAACGTCAATAGTATAATCGATTCCAGCGTACATATCGTAATTGTACTGCTGAGCTTTAGGGTAGAGAAAAGCAAGACTGATTTCAATCTGTCCATTTGCTGATGGACTAAAGTAGCTGGCTGATTTTTCTAAAGCTTGTTTTAAGTCGTTTCCGGTTACTTCTACAACTGCTAGAGTATTAGGATAAATGTAGTTAGTGACGATATCACGCATTGTTACAGTTGGACCAAAACCTTTGCTATCATTTGTGAAAAGAGCTGTACCAGAAATGGTTGTTCCAGTTGCCTTCATTTGAACTTTATGAATAAAATCAATATAAGGATGACCGGTTAAGCGAACTTGAAAAGGATCCTTGATCCACATAGTACCCTCTATTTCTCCGATTTTTTGATCTAGCCAAGCTTCGATCTCATCTTGAAAACCACTGTATTTTTCTGCCATTTGAGAATCAATCTTAGTATTTTTAGCTGAGATAAGCTCAGCTGTCTTAGAAAGAATAGTGGCTTTTCCATCCTTTTTTTCTATTGTTAAAGAAACTTTTCCAAGGTTGTGTCCTTTGTCTCCAGGTTGCACGATGGCAACAGAAGAGTTCACAGCAGCGATTTCTCGGTGTTGATGTCCGGTTAGCAAGACATCGATACCTGGAATTCTTTTTAAAAGTTCGTACCCTTCGTTTTCACCCGTTAGAGCTTCTGTAGGGTCATCGGTGATTAAGTCTTTTTCAAAACCACCATGATAACTGACAATGATGACATCTGCCAATTCTTGTAATTTTGGAACGTATTCTTGGGCACATGTAACAGCTGACTGAAATGATAATCCAGCAATAGACGCAGGTTGTTCCCAATTTGGAATGTATTGAGTTGTCAGTCCAAGTACAGCTACAGTTAAGTTGTCAAACGTGAATAATTCATAAGGTTTACCAAACGCCGCCTGACCTTGGTCGTTTAAAATGTTGGCACATAAAATAGGGTGATCAAGTGTCTTTAGAGCTTCAGTCAAGTACTCTTTTCCGTAATTGAACTCATGATTTCCTAATACACCTGCATCAAATCCGATATCATTAAGAATAGATGTATAAAGTGCAGGCTGTTTCGTTTGTTTGGCTGTGTAGTAAGTTAATGGGGAACCTTGTAAGAAATCCCCATTATCAATCACCAATACAGGATCAGTTTCGTTGGCTTTTATTTCATTGATAATGGAATTAATTTTCAATAATCCGAATGGCAAATCTTGATTTCTTTGTTTGTAATCGGTGGGGTAAATATATCCATGGATATCACTTGTGGATAGAATAGTTAATTTCATAAAAAAACTCCTTTAAAATTCATTGGTCAACCTTTAATGAGGCTTGCTCTCATTTTGTTGGAAAAGAACTCCACTAGCAAAATCAAGACGATTAATCCAATCAGTATAGATCCTACTTCATTCCAACGGTAGGAATTCATTGCGAATATCAACGGAGCACCCACTCCACCAGCACCAACGAGCCCTAGTATTGTAGCGTCTCGTAAGTTCATATCGAAGCGGTAGATCGTTACCGATAAAAAATTTGAAAAGAGCTGGGGAATAATTCCAAAACGAATTTTTTCAAAAGTTGTACACCCCATTGAAGTTAACGATTCTAAAATACTAGTATCTAAATCTTCAATAATATCTACATACAGTTTTGAAACCATTCCAATCGAAGTAATAGACATTGTCAATACTCCGGCAAATGGACCAGGACCAGTAACGCGGATAAACATCAAGCCATATACCAAAGCTGGAACAGTTCGAATGGCAATAACGACTAAGCGAACCAAGTAAGCTAATGGAGCAGGTACGACGCTAGGAGCCATTAAGAAGGCAATCGGTATGGCTAAAATGGCCCCAAAAATGGTTCCTAAAAAGGCGATACAGATGGTTTCAAATAAAAGATAAAGTACACCACTAGTGGTCAATCCGAATAATAAGTTTAAATCCGGATTTAAAAGACCTTTGAAAATATTTGATGCAATTGTTAATCCACTATCGTTCAGGCTTTGTACTTCAATAGAAGAAACAGACCAAATGAAAGCAATTAACAAAATGGTGACTATACTCATTAAGTATAAGCCTTTCTTGGGTTCTTGTTCAAATTGAGTTTCAATCATTTCCGACATGGGTTACACTCCTTATTGTAATTTTTTTCTAAAATGTTCACTGATTCGTTCAATAATAAAGACCGTTACAGCCAAAACAACTAAAATCATGCCAACACTTGAATAATCACGCCAACCTAGTCTTTCATTTAAAAGCAGTCCAAGACCTCCGGCACCGACATACCCTAATATAGAAGCGTAGCGGACGTTTCCTTCAAAACAAAATAAAGACGTAGATAGGTAAGTCGGCAAAATCTCTGGAATGATCGCGTATCGAAAAGATTGTAGCTTGGTTAACCCCATAGACTCTAATGCTTCAAATGAGCCCATATCGATATTTTCGATTTGTTCGTATAGAAGTTTTCCGATATAGGACAAGGTGAACAAAAAAATCGCAATCGTTCCAGCCATCGTACCTAACCCAAAAACAAAAGTAGCAATCAACGCGGTAACTAAAGTAGGCAAAGTTCTTAGAACGCTGAGAATAAATTTGAAAAGACCAGCTGTGATCTTACTTTTGATGATATTTGAAGAAGCCAATATGGCAAAAATAATGGCTACTAGTGAACCAAGTAAAGAACCGACTAACGACATTTTAATAGTGTCTAACAAAGGTTTCCAAATGTTCGGCAAGTAATCGATATTTGGTGGAATCATATCATTTAGAATGATGAAAAATTCTTGCCAACGATTTAGAAGGGTAGCGAAGCTGAACCCTGTTACATTTACCGAAATGACAAAACCAATTGCAATTAAAACCAGAATAAAAGGTGTTTTGGTTCTTTTTTCTTCAACTATTTTATTATTGGCCAACATAATTTTTTTTGGTGGAAATAACTTGTCATAAATCATCATTTTCATGCACTCCTAAGATTGTGGTTGTAAGGTTGGGTTTACGCTTAGTTCGTCTTGAACTTGAGCATGTCCGTAAATAAGATCTAAAATAGGCTGAGTAACGTCGCTTGCTTTGCCGTCGTAGACAACTTGTCCTTTTCGAATGCCGATTACACGATCAGCGTAATCTAAAGCCAACTCTACATGGTGAATATTTAAAAGGATCGACATGTGGGTATCTTTATTGATTTTTTTGAAATCATCCATAACTTGTTTAGCAGTCACGGGGTCTAATGAAGCAACAGGTTCATCTGCTAAAATGATTTCTGGTGATTGAGCAAGTGTTCGCGCTAAAGCAACGCGCTGTTGTTGTCCGCCAGAAAGTTGATCGACACGCATGAAAGCTTTATCCAAAATCCCAACTTTATCTAAAGCAGTTAAAGCAGTAAGTTTAGTTTCTTTAGGAAAAATACCCAATACTTTTCTCCAAAAAGGCAGTTCAGGAACAGAAGACATTAAGACGTTATTTAAAACTGTTGTTCGTGTCACTAAATTAAAGGATTGGAAAATCATGCCCACTCTTCTGCGGTATTGTCGAATCTCTTTTCCTTTTAAGGCACTAACATCAATACCATTAACGATTAATTTTCCACTGTTAATATCGTGCATGCGATTGACACAACGAATAAGCGTAGACTTTCCGGCACCAGATAAGCCGATAATCGCTACAAATTCTCCTTGTTCAATTTTTAAATTTATATTGCTTAGTGCAGTTACACCATTTGGATATGTTTTGTTTACATCAATAAATTCTATCACGTAATCATTAGTCCTTTCCAAAAATAAAACTATGAAAAAGTAGCTTAACTTACTTTTTTCACAGTTTCATTTGGTTTATTTTAAATTAGTAAAGTCAATAGAGATTATTGGATTCCTAAATCTTGAACGATTTTTTGAGCAGCTCTTTCATCATCGTATTCTGCATCTTCCGTTACTTTGTACCCTTCGTGACTATAGACAGAAATAACTTCTTTTCCTTCATCTGTTTCAGCAATGTTAATAAATGCTTCTTGTAAAGCTGATTTTAATTCGTCATCCATTTTGTCAGAGTTTTTGCTGACGCTGATGGTGTCATTATAAATTCCTGGAGTAACCCCAACAACAGCAGTTTCATCCCAGATATTTTCCGTTCTACCGTATTCTGAAGTCCAAGTATCTTCGTAATCTCTTCTGCCATCAGCAAATGTAACCAAGAGGTCAACTTGTTCAGAAGCAAGACGAGCAAATGAACTTCCATATGAATCAGCTTGAACCACTTTTTCTAAGTCTGTAATAGATTTTCCAAAATTTTCATCTAGCCATAACGTTGGGTAAATGTAGCCTGCAGAAGAAGATGAAGACATTACGCTCCATGAAGCACTATTCATATCTTCAAATGTTAATTCTTCACCACTATTGATTTTAGCAGCTAATTCTTGCCCTTTTTCAGAAGGACCTGCAATGATCAATGAACGGTAAGAAGTCACTTGTTCATCGGTTGCTTCAGTAGGTGTATTTTTATTCCAGTCAGCTGGATCATCCGAATCATTACTTAATCCGGCTCTTGTAGAAGTTAAAATTACTTCAGCACCGTCATCGTATAATACATAAGTCCCACCAGGTATAAAACCAACATCTAATGTACCCGCTGAAAGAGATTCCCCTACAGCTTCATAGTTAGTTCCAACTGTGATATCAACCTCATCAATGTCGTAACCTAAAGTTGACATTTCATCAATTAGTAAATCCTTTAATGGCTCTGTTGCTGTAACGATTTCTTCGGGATCTCGTGAAGGGACAAACCCGATTGATAGTGTATCAAGCTCGATTGCTCCATCAGTATTTGTGTTTGCAGATTCGCTATTGGCAGCTTCGTTGCCACATCCGACTAATAGCCCCGCTAATAATGCTGCCCCTATGTACTTACCGAATTTCTTATGCATGTAATTAAATCCTCCTGTAATTTTGTATTTTTACAAACGTTTAACACGTTTAGTATTATATCATTCGTATTATTTAAAAGATATCCTTTTTATAAAATATATAAAATAAAATCGTTCGGTTATTAAATTATTTTGTGAGAAGATATCAAGTAAAATGAATTTCAAATAATGATTTAACGTTAAAGTCAGTATAAAATACGAACGTTAATTTAAAATGGATTTTTTGTATTGTTTATGTAAACGATTGTGGAGTGATCTTAGTATGCGAGTGATATTCTTGACAACTTTGTAGCAAGAGTATATAGTTAAGAAACAAAACGATTACAAATGTAAACGAAAAATGAAAAGGAGAGGATAACATGGATAAGCATCAAGATCATAATAAGAAGGACCGCAATGGTAAGGAACACAGCATGATGGATCACAATAACAAAAATCACAGCAAAATGGATCATAGCATTATGAATCCTGCTGGTGGACATGCAGGACATCACGCAATGATGATAAAAGATTTTAAAAAAAGATTTTGGGTTTCATTGATTTTAGCAATTCCTATTTCCCTATTATCTCCAATGGTGCAAATGCTTTTTGGATATGAGATTAATTTTTTAGGAGTTGACCTCCTTTTGTTTATTCTTTCAACAGTTCTTTTTTTCTACGGAGGGAAACCTTTCTTGACTGGGGCATGGGGTGAACTGAAATCACGCACACCAGCAATGATGATGCTCATATCGTTAGCCATTATTACAGCCTACGTCTATAGTACGTTGACCACTTTTTTTATCTCTGGTAGTGATTTTTTCTTTGAACTTGCTACTTTAATTGTCATTATGCTTCTAGGCCATTGGATCGAAATGAGATCTGTTATGGGAGCTTCAAAAGCTTTAGAAGCGTTAATAAAATTAATGCCAAAAGAAGCACATAAAATTGATGAATCTGGGAATATTATGGAAGTTACAATAGAAGATTTAAAACCTGGTGATAGGATTCTTGTTAAGTCGGGTGAAAAAATTCCTTTAGATGGCACCATTTACGAAGGTACATCGACTGTTGATGAATCTATGTTGACTGGAGAATCTGTACCAATAGAAAAAAATCCTGGAATGGATGCAATCGGTGCATCAGTGAATGGAGAAGGGGTATTAAAAATCAAGGTCAATAAAGTTGGGAACGACACCTATCTTGCTCAAGTTATTCAGTTGGTTCGAGATGCTGAAACAACAAAATCTAAAGCTCAAGGATTTGCTGATATTGCGGCAAAATGGCTCTTTTATGTAGCCGTTATTGTAGGACTACTGACGATTGTTTATTGGTCCGTCACAGGCAATTTTGATTTTGCTTTAGAAAGGATGGTAACCGTATTGATTATTGCTTGTCCACATGCATTAGGATTAGCAGGTCCTTTAGTTACTTCAAGATCCACTTCAATTGCAGCTAGTAAAGGGTTGTTGATCCGCAATCGTATTGCTTTTGAAGGAGCACATAAAATAGATAAAATCGTTTTTGATAAAACGGGTACCTTAACAGAAGGCAATTTTGGTGTAACCGATATTCAACCTGCTAATGGTATAAGCAAATTAGAGTTACTAGCCTTGGCTTATTCTGTTGAAACACAATCGGATCATCCTATTGCTAAAGGCATTGTTAAAGAAGGAAAAGAACAGAGATTAGAAATCGATGATGTGAAAAATTACCGTAACCTAGCAGGTAAAGGGTTGATAGCTACTATCAATGGTGCCGAAATTTCAATTATCAGCCCGGGAGAGATGAAGAATAATCAATTCTCTTTTGATGAAAAAGAATATGAAACATTGGCTCAACAAGGAAAAACAGTAGTATTTATTTTGAAAAATCACGAATTACAAGGGATAATCGCATTAGCCGATATCATTAGAGAATCCTCTTATAAAGTGATCAAAGAATTGAACGATTTAGGTGTTGAAACAATTATGATGACCGGAGACAACAAACGAGTAGCTAATTACGTAGGCGAAAAATTAGGACTCTCACAAGTAATTGCTGAAGTTCTTCCTCATGAGAAGTCTAAGTATGTGTCAGAATTGAAAAAAAATGGTAAAAGAGTTGCCATGATTGGAGACGGAATCAATGATGCTCCAGCGTTAGCAGAATCTGATGTTGGAATTGCGATTGGAGCAGGTACAGATGTTGCTCTTGAAACAGCCGATATTGTTTTAGTGAACAGTGATCCAGCAGATGTATTGGCTATCATTAAACTATCTAAAGCTAGTTACAAAAAAACGATTGAAAACTTTATATGGGCAGCCGGATACAATGTCATTGCTATTCCGCTAGCTGCAGGTGTTTTGATCAATCAAGGCATTTTAATTACACCGGCAATTGGAGCAGTTGTGATGTCTTTAAGTACAATTATTGTGGCGATCAATGCTCAAATGCTGAAAGTTGATTAAGAAAAGATGCAGTTAAACCTCATTAGTCTAGGAAAAGATGAAATAATTGTTTTCAACTCCTATTCGCCTTAAACTTAATTAATAGAAAGCGATTTTCGATTAAGGAATCATAGTAACAACAAGCAAGATAGTTTAAAACTTGAAAGGATGGGAAATGAATGAAGAACAGAAAAATTTATTTAACGGTTGCAACTTTAGCTACAGCTTTAACCTTAGCAGCATGCGGGACAGGAAATGAAGAAACTGATACAGCTTCTTCAGAATCAAGCAGTTCAACAAGCATGAACATGGATGACTCAAGTATGATGATGAGTTCCGAATCTGGCATGGACATGGAGGGTATGATGCATGACGATTCTGGTGAGATACCAGATGGCCTTAAAAAAGCTGAAGAACCAAAATTCGAAGTCGGCAGTACAGCTATTATTCAAGCCGATCATATGGAAGGAATGAAAGGTGCTGAAGCGACGATAGTAGGAGCTTTTGACACAACTGTTTATGAAGTTTCCTATCAACCAACGACTGGTGGAGAGAGAGTTGAAAATCATAAATGGGTCACACAAGAAGAAATTGAAGAAGCACAAAATGAAGTTATTGCAAATGGTACTGAAGTAACATTAAAAGCGGATCATATGGAAGGAATGGACGATGCGCCAGCAACGATTGAAGCTTCAGAGACAACAACCATTTATATGATTGATTACGAACCTACAACAGGTGGCGATACAGTTAAAAATCACAAATGGGTAACAGAAAAAGAACTTTCTGAAGACTAAACAGTTGAAAAGTTGATTTTCCAACTAAAATTAGAAAAAGAGCTTTAAATCGAGATGAATCATCTTTGATTTAAAGCTCTTTTTTTGAGTTATATTATTGAAATAAGAGACTGCCACCTTATAAAATTAGGTGGGAAATTTCCCGAGAAATGGAAAAAATACCTATTAAGGAACGCTGATTTTTTTGAAGGGTTGAATATTGAACTGAAAAAAAGAGGATGGTATAGTCTGTATATGGAAGCGATTTCATAAAAAGAATAAGGAGATGAAAAGAAAATGATGCAAAAACTACAGCGGTTTGGCGGTGCGATGTTTACTCCAGTTTTATTATTTGCTTTCTCAGGTATTATATTAGCCATTGCAATTATGCTTCAAAACACATTAATTGTTGGAGATATCGCAACTGCGGGTACAATGTGGGCGAACTTTTGGTCAATTGTTGAATCAGGTGGTTGGACTGTATTCAATCAGATGGAATTGCTATTTGTTATTGGTCTACCTCTTGGATTAGCTAAAAAAGCTAATGGAAGAGCAGCTTTAGAATCAGTCGTTGTTTATATGACATTTAACAACTTTGTTGGAAAAATTCTTGAACTGATGGGTCCAACTTTTGGTGTAGATTTTGCACAAGAAGCTGGTGGAGACAGCGGGATAAAAATGATTGCTGGAATCAAAACATTGGATACCAACTTAATCGGTGCTATTTTAGTTGCTGCAATTGTTGTTTGGTTGCATAATCGTTTCTTTGAAACTAAATTACCTGATTTCTTAGGTATTTTCCAAGGATCTTCATTAGTTGTTATGATAGGGTTTTTCCTAATGCTTCCTTTAGCCTTTTTAACAGCTTGGGGCTGGCCGATCATTCAAGGTTTGATTAGTTCAATGCAAGGTTTCTTAGCTTCATCAGGGACTTTAGGTGTATGGCTATACGTATTCTTGGAAAGACTTTTGATACCAACTGGAATGCATCATTTCATTTATCAACCATTCATTTATGGTCCAGCAGTTGTAGAAGGTGGAATCACGGCATATTGGTTGAATAACTTAAGTGAATTTGCTTCATCAACGGTTCCACTTAAAGAATTATTCCCAGCTGGTGGGTTTGGATTGCATAATGTTTCGAAAATTTTTGCTCCTCTTGGTATAGCAGCAGCATTTTACGCAACAGCAGATCCAGCTAAAAAGAAAAAAACATTGGCTTTATTGATTCCGACAGCTTTAACAGCAGTTCTTGCTGGTATTACAGAGCCGTTTGAATTTACGTTCTTATTTATTGCACCACAATTGTTTTTAATACATGCTGCTTTAGCGGCTACTTTAGGAGCAACTGTTTATGCATTTGGTGTTGTAGGTGATGTAGGTAGTGGATTGATTACGATGCTGACACAATTTATTATACCCATGTCGATCAATCATCTCGGAACGGTTTTAACTTTGGTTGGAACTGGGTTAGCATTTAGTGTCATTTACTTCTTTGTATTCCGTTTTGCTATTTTAAAATTTGATATCAAAACGCCAGGTAGAGAATTAGAAGATGAAGTTAAGATGTACTCTAAAAAAGATTATCGTGAAAGACAAGCAAACGGTAAAACAGCTCCAGCAAATGGTGGAGCCTATGCAAGTAGTGCAGCTCATTATTTAGAAGGACTTGGCGGCACAGCCAATATTGTGGATGTAAATAATTGTGCCACAAGATTAAGAGTGTCTGTTAAAGAGGAAAACCTGGTCAAAGAAGACAGTTTCTTTAAAGCAGCAGGTGCTCATGGAGTCGTTCGTAAAGGAAAAGCCTTCCAAATTATCGTTGGATTGGATGTGCCTCAAGTAAGAGATGCATTTGAAGACGAAATGAAAAGTACTGGAACTTTAGTAGATGCTCAGAGCCAAACAGAACCAACAATTTAAATAAAATGAACTTAAGGAGAAGATAAATATGACTTTAAAAAAACAATCAATTTTAGTAGCAGGTGGCGGAAGCACATTTACACCGGGGATCATTATGATGTTATTAGAAAACTTAGAAATATTTCCGATTCGCCAAATCAAGTTTTACGATAATGATGAGGAAAGACAAAAACAAATTGCAGATGCTGTAGAAATTGTTTTGAAAGAACGTGCTCCAGAAATTGAATTTTTAGCTACTACTGATCCAGAAACAGCTTTTACTGATATCGACTTTGTAATGGCTCATATTCGTGTAGGGAAATACGCGATGCGTGAGCAAGATGAAAAAATTCCTTTGAAATATGGTGTTATTGGTCAAGAAACATGTGGACCAGGCGGAATTTCTTATGGGATGCGTTCAATCGGAGGAGTATTAGAATTGATTGACTATATGGAACAATACTCACCAAATGCGTGGATGTTGAATTATTCAAATCCAGCAGCAATCGTTGCGGAAGCTACACGCAAATTAAGACCAAACAGCAAAATCATCAATATTTGTGATATGCCGGTTGGGATCGAACATCGTATGGCTGAAATTTTAGGATTGAAGAGCCGTAAAGAAATGACTGTTCGTTATTATGGACTAAACCATTTTGGCTGGTGGACAGATATTCGCGATAAAGACGGCAATGATTTAATGCCAGCTATCAAAAAGCACGTTGCAGAACATGGATACGTTACTCCAGGTGAATTAGAAGGTATTCCAGGTGAAGATATCGAACCAAGTTGGATGCACACATATGGCAAAGCAAAAGAAACTTTTGCTTTGGATCCCAATACGTTACCAAATACGTATTTGAAGTACTACTTATTCCCGCAAGATGAAGCTGAAAAATCAAATCCTAATTACACGCGTGCGAATGAAGTAATGGATAACCGTGAAAAACAAGTCTTTTCTGAATGTAACCGTATTTCAAACATTAAGACAGCTGAAGATGCAAAATTAGTAACAGATGATCATGCTTCATATATTGTCGATTTAGCAAGAGCGATTGCTTATAACACGCGTGAAAGAATGTTATTGATCGTACCAAATGATGGCGCCATCTCTAACTTTGATCCGACAGCTATGGTAGAAATCCCATGTATAGTAGGTTCAAATGGTCCAGAAACAATCAATCAGGGAGAAATTCCACGTTTCCAAAAAGGATTGATGGAACAACAAGTAGCTGTTGAAAAATTAGTCGTTGAAGCTTGGGAAGAAGGTTCTTACCAAAAATTATGGCAAGCACTGACAGTATCTAAAATTGTACCTAATGCTCGTGTAGCACGAGAAATATTAGATGATTTGATAGTAGCTAATAAAGGGTTTTGGCCTGAATTAAGTTAATCAGCTATGCTATAATAGTGTATATAAAAACATGGAGAGACTGTATTCTTCATGTTTTTATACATTGCTAATAGCAGGGAGAGATTCACTTGGATTTAGAAGTACTCGTTAACCAGCATTTCCATGAACTAAATGAAAATGACTTACAAATCATATCATACGTTATGAAACATAAAAATAAATGCCAAACGATGCCGATTGTTGAATTGGCACAAAAAACGCTTACTTCAAAATCATCCATTGTAAGGTTGGCAAAGAAATTAGGATTCTCAGGATTTAGTGAATTTAAATACAGTTTAAAGAAGGATTCCGACCACACACAAAGGAATGTGGCTCAAGTGAATTTTAGTTCGCTGCAAAGTGAAGACAGTAAGGCAACCGCAAAGTTGTTTAACCAAACAGACGTAGTTCCTATTTTAAAAGAAATTTATTCTGCCAAACGTATTTTTTGTTATGGCACAGGTTGGGGACAAAGAGATGTTCTATCCGATTTTAGACGAAACATGGTACCATTAGAAAAGTTTTTAATTCTTTTATCAGCTCAAAGAGAGCTACAGATGGCTGCAGCATCGACTATCACAGAAGATGATTTGTTGATTGTCTTATCTTTAAGCGGAGATATTCAAGAAGTGAAAGATGAAATGACCATGCTTAAACTAAAAGAAATTCCTATTTTGTCTATTACTAGCCTAAGAAATAATAATTTGGCTTCTATGGCAACACACAATCTCTATTTCCAAGCTACACCAATTGTTTTAAATGGCGAAGATATTTTTTCTTTCTTACCACTTTTTCAAGTTACGGACTCTTTGTTCAGAGCTTATCTTGATTTTTATCAAAATAATGAATCAGAAAGGCAGGCTGAGTAAATGAAACTTCAGTTATCTCTATTACAAAATAAAGTTCAGCCAGCGCTCTTTTTACGAGTGTACTTAATTTTAGCTCCAATCCTGTTCTTTATTTATTTTGCTGTAAACGCTGGGTTAAGAGGTGAAAGCTTTGCTGTTTATTTAACAAGTCAGCCAATCAATCCAGTTATGTTATTGATTGCTTTGCTTTCATTCTTCTGGTTTGCGGTATTGTCTACGGCACAAAATCAGCCAAGTAAAAAAATTTGGAAGCGGACGATGATTGCTTTTATGGCAAGTAATTTATTGACTGGAAATGTAGTAGCTATTATTCTTGGCTATATGTCTATAAAGCAAGGGATAGTTTTAAAGGAAAATAAAGAAGTTGCAGTACCAAATTTGCCGTTATTATTAACAGTAATTATTGGTGTTTTAGCGGTGATATCGCTATTCGTGTGTTTTGCGTTTATCCGAATTACCCTAGCCTGAAAAATAGTTGATTAAAACCACTTTAAATAGTGGTTTTTTTATGGATCATTTTAGTTAAATGGTATAATAAGTCATAAATGACCCTATCTGCTTCAAAAAGAGGAGGATATCCAATGATTTATACAATCACTTTAAACCCGACTATTGACCGTTTGTTGCACCTTGATGGAGAGCTGACCAAAGAAAAGAACAATCGCCTGGAGAGTATTGCATATGACATAGGAGGCAAAGGGCATCATGGTTCTTTTGCTATGAGTAAATTGGGTGTGGAAAATCAAGCATTAGGTTTTTGTGGCACGACCAATAAAGGACAATTAGATAAAATACTGGAACAAAAAAATATCAACCACGACTTTGTAGAAATCTATGGCAAACCAACAAGAGAAAGTTACGTGATCTTAGAAAAAGGAATCAGCGGCAGTATTCTGATTACTGAAAAAGGATACGACGTTTCTAGTTACGCTAAATCTTTATTATTTGATAAAATTGAAGAAAAGGTGGAAGTAGAAGACACAGTTTTAATAGCGGGTTCTATGCCTCCAGGTTTTGAAATTAAAGATTTAGAAAAATTAATGATGCTATTAAACAAAATAGGCTGTTTTATTGCTTGTGATCTTTCAGGTGAAGCTTTAAAAACAGCTGTGAAATCTGGTGTGAATTTTGTTAAGCCAAACCGATTTGAAATACAAGAATTATCCAAACAAGGTCAGACGCTGGTAGAAACGGTAAAAGAACTAACAAAAACAATTGATTACGTCATCGTGTCTCAGGGCGGAGCAGGTAGTTTATGTGGGCACGCAAATGAGTTTTATCAAATCAAACCTCCTACTGTAGTCGTTAAAAATGATACAGGTGCTGGTGATTGTTTTGTCGGTTCATTTTTAGCTTCTCTAACGCAACAAAAGTCTTTTGTTGATGCTTTAACGTTTGCTACAGCTTGTTCAGCCAGTAAAGTGCAATATAATGATAGTTCATCCTTTAGTGTGAAGGATGCTGAGAACTTACAAAAAAAAGTAGTCGTAGAAAAAATAGACTAATCCATAGCGTAATCTTAATTTTACTCAACTAGAATGAACAGTTGACAATAAAATTGGAGATTGTTACAATGAGTTTACTTTAAGTAGGTGAGCGCTCACCATTAAAGAAAACTAAAATAATAAACTAAGAAGGAGGAAGCGAATATGAAAAAGATGATCTGTCTAAACGTGTTGTGTTGTCCATGTTGTATGAACCACTCATGTTATCAGCAATCATCTTTTACTAGAGCTTCTTTCCTATTTAACTAATAACTAGGGTTAGCTCTATCAATAAGGACAAGACACAACTAAGGCTATTTTTGGCATACTTAGGGCGTTTTTTCGCTAATTGTTAAGGTGATCCAACTGTGCATGAGTGTATATCGCTCATGCACTTTTTTTGTACTCTTTATTAACTGATTGGAGGGAAATAGATCATGTCAAGAAACAGTAGAACAATGAAAAAGCCAAGTTTAATGCTGCAAGTTATTATTGGGGCTGTGGCAGGTATAATTGTAGGGTACTTCAGTAAAAACGCCGGGCTTCAGTTAGAAGTACTCGGGACGATATTTATGAACTTGATTCAAATGATTATAGTGCCACTTATTTTTCCAGTCATCATTTTGGCTATCGTTAATATTAGTGATTCTAAAAGTTTTGGAAAAGTGGCAGGTAAGTCTTTTGTCTATTTCTTTTCTGTAACAACTGGGCTGATTATTCTGAGCGTTTTAGCTGGGAAATGGACTGGAATTGGCAGTAACTTCCAAACAGGAAGCATTTCAACTGAATCACTTGATGGGATAGCGAGTGGGATTGATTTTCAAAGCTTTTTTCTAAGCATCGTACCAAGTAATTTATTTCAAGCTTTCGCAGATGGCAATCTATTGCCGATTATCTTTTTCGGTATTTTTCTAGGGCTGTCTTTAGTATCTATAGGCGAAAAAGGCAGACCCGTGATTGTGTTTTTTGAATCGTGGTCACAGGCGATGTTTAAAATGGTAGATTATGCAATTTCTTTTGCTCCAATTGGTGTATTTGGATTTCTGGCATATGATATAGCGGCTTACGGTATCGGAAACTTACTTTCTTTAGGGCAATTCGTCTTGTTTACGTATGTTGCGTTCATGGTCGTAGTCTTGATTATTTTTCCACTGATTGCTTGGTTTTTTCATGTACCTTATTTTGCATTGCTTAAAGAAATTAGCGATCTGATCTTTCTTGTTTTCACGACAGGCAGTTCAAGCGTTGTTTTGCCATCTCTGATTGATCGATTAAAGAAATTTGGCGTATCGCCGGCAGTTTCTTCTTTTGTAACACCACTTGGTTATTCATTTAATTTAGATGGAGCATGCGTTTATATTAGCTTAGCAACAATGTTTATTGTTAACATGTATGATGTAACACTAGGATTTGGTGAAATTGTCGCACTTGTTTTATTTTTAACCGTTATTACTAAAGGCATTGCAGCCGTTCCTTCGGGAGCAGTAGTGGTACTTTTAGCAGCAGCAACACAACTTGGCTTACCTGCTGAAGGAGTTGCACTAATGGTTTCAGTAGATTTCTTTATCAATATGGGCCGGTCAGCGGTTAACGTTGTTGGTAATGCATTAGCCCCAGTCCTAATTGCTCAATCAGAAACTGCATTTGAGTATGAGAAAAACGGAGGTTTCACTAAAGAAACCTTTGAAGCTAAGAACTAACAAGGAAGACATAAAAATGAATGAGGAGAGATTAAAGTGAAAAAAATATATATTATCCATGAAAATAACGATTGGACAAGACATTTGACCGCGCGCTTAAATGAAATCAAGGCCCCTTATGAACTCTGGGATTTATCTGATGGATTGATTGATATCCAAGAAGAATCACCTAATGGGATTTTCTATAATCGAATGAGTGCTTCTTCTCATACGCGTGGTCACCGATACGCGCCAGAATTAACAGACAATTTGTTGACTTGGTTGGAAAGCCGTAATGCAGTTGTATTTAATGGAACAAAAGCTATTGAATTAGAAGTCAGTAAATTAAAACAACATTTAGCTTTGCAAAAATATGGGATTCAAACACCTGAGACATACGGGGCAGTTGGAAAAGAACATATCCTTAAAGCAGCGGAAAAATTGAATAAATTTCCATTCATCATCAAACACAATCGTGCAGGAAAAGGTTTGGGCGTTCGTTTACTACAATCGATTGAAGAGCTAAAAGCTTACGTGTCTGGTTCAGAATTTGAAGATTCAATTGATGGTATCAGCTTAATTCAAGAATACATCAAGCCAGCCGATGGAACGATCGTCCGTTCCGAGTTTATTGGTGGAAAATTCTTTTATGCTGTAAAAGTTGATTCAAGCAATGGCTTTGAATTATGCCCAGCAGACAGCTGCCAAATTGGAGATGTGCCAGTAGTTAATAAATTTACAATTATTGATTCATTACCAAGTGAACAAATTAAACAATATGAACACTTTCTTAAAGAACAAAAGATTGATGTAGCAGCTATTGAATTTATTTTTGACGCTGATGGAGTAGCTTATGCATACGATGTAAATACAAACACCAATTACAATGCTGACGCTGAAAAAGTAGCAGAGAAATACGCTATGTTAGCATTAGCAAACTTCTTGAAATCAGAATTGGAAAAAGTAGAATAGTAACCTATAACTTAGTATTAACTAACGACTTAAGGCTTACTTAAGGCTACAACTATGGCCTTATTTTCAGTTCCAAAGAGGCAGATTGATAGGAATTTTTTGATTAAATTGTTATTATATCAGTAAGGAGATGATTATATGTTAGCTAAAGTAAAATTAGGTTTGATTAGTGGAAGTGCTCTTGTATTATTAGCAGCTTGTGGAACGGAAACGCCTAATGAAGAAACACCTACTTCGACACCAGAGTCAGAAGCATCTAGTTCGATGGAAAGTTCTGCTACGTCAAATTCAGCAGATTCTAGTTCTATGTCATCAACAAACTTTGAAGGGAAGAATTTTTCAGTAACCTATGAACAAGCAGTTGCTGATTTCCAAGAAGCTTACCCTGATGCAGCTATTTCTTCAGTAGATTTCGATAAAGATTTTGGCGAGTATACTTTTGAAATCAATGGTTTTGATGACACTCAAGAAATTGAATGGGAAGTTAATGCTGAAACTGGCGAAGAAACAAAAAACAATACAGAAAAGAAAGACTCAGACTTTGACGATCAAGAATTGATGACAGATGATGTAATGCCTATAGATGAATTGATTGCTAGTTCTGAAGAAGAAGCCCCTAATGCTACTATGGTTTCTTGGAACCTAGAAGTTGATGATGATACAAAAACACCTGTCTTTACAGGAGAGTTTGAAGAAGGAAACAACGAAGTAGACGTACTTTTAAATGCTGAAACTGGTGAATTCTTATCTATAGATAACGACTAAACTAGATAAACTGCCAACCTTTTCTTTTGGGTTAGGCAGTTTTTTTGTTATCCTAGATTTAATGGACATATTCTTTAATAAACTGTTCATACATAAACGTTACTCAGGAGGAAGATAAATGAATGCACCGCTTTTGACTATTAATCAATTAGGCTATGAAGCAGAAGGGAAAGTTATTTTAAAAAATATTGATTTTTCTGTTGAAAAAGGAGAATTTGTGACGATCACTGGTCCGTCTGGAAGTGGGAAAAGCACACTATTAAAGATTATTGCTTCTATGTTATCTCAAACTTCCGGGGAAATCCTTTATCAAAATAAACGAGTTGAGGAATATGAGCCGACTAGTTATCGAAAGGAAGTGTCTTATTGTTTTCAAACAGCCACACTGTTTGACAAAACAGTAGAAGATAATTTAGCCTTTCCCTATGAAATTAGAAACCAAACCTTTGATAAGCAAAAAGCGTTATCCGCTTTAAACGAAGTCGGTTTGGGAGAAGAATATTTAGCTAAATCAGTGAATAACTTGTCAGGTGGAGAAAAACAGAGAGTAGCATTGATCCGCAATCTGTTATTTTTACCTAAAGTAATTTTATTAGATGAAGTAACAAGCGCCTTGGATTCAGAAAACCAAGAAATTGTACGCAAGTTGATTCATACACTCAACCAAGATCAAGGGGTGACCGTATTATGGGTGACACATAATCCAGTGGAAATTCAATTATCCAGTCGCATTATTCAACTTGTTAATGGCGAAATGGGGGAATCTAAATGAATCTAGCTATTAATAATACGTCATTATTATTTGCGACAGCGTTAGTTGGAATAGCGCTCATGATTGTTTATAAAGAAAAACTAGGATTGGGGAAAGATATACTCTTTAGTGTTTTTCGAGCAGTCATCCAATTATTTGCAGTTGGTTATTTATTAGGCTACGTTTTCAAGTTAAACAATATTGTAGTCACATTAGCACTCGTTTTAGTCATCATTTTTAATGCTTCTTTTAATGCAGGAAAGAGAAGTAAAGGCTTATCACATGCATTTAAAATTTCGTTTATCGCTATTTTTACTGCAACGAGTTTAACGTTACTTGTTTTAGTCATGTCAGGTTCGGTGTTATTTATTCCTTCACAAGTGATTCCAATCTCAGGAATGATCGCCAGTAATTCTATGATTGCTATTGGTATCTGTTACCGGAATTTGAATGCGAAATTTACTGATCAACGACAACAAGTTTTAGAAAAATTAGCTTTAGGAGCAGATTTAAAACAAGCATCTCGTTCAATTGTGCGTGACAGTATTCGTGCAGGTATGTCACCAACAATTGATTCAGCAAAAACGATTGGAATTGTCAGTTTGCCCGGAATGATGTCAGGCTTGATGTTTGCTGGAGTTGATCCAACACACGCGATCAAATATCAAATTATGGTGACTTTCATGCTATTATCTACTACAAGTATCGCATCCGTTAGTGCAAGTTATATGGCGTATAAGGAATTTTATAACGAACGAAAACAATTGAAAATATAATGTGAACTGTCTGAATCAAAAGTTTTATCTAATAAATGAATAATAACAGATGGTTTTTAAATCTAACTCATCTTTTCATGGAAGAGTGAGGTTGGATTTTAGATTCACTTCGCCATGAAAATAACTTTAATGGAAAAGTGAAAATCATTTTTGGTGTCACTTATCCATTAAAGGCTGTTTCATGGATAAGTGAGGCACTTTTTCAACGTCACTCTTCCGTTAAGTGGCATTTCATGAAAGAGCGGCGTCTATTGGTAAACGTAGTACCTCTAAAAAGAACAGCAAAAAGCCACTTCATCTAATCTTTTTAGATGAAGTGGCTTTTAAAATGTAGTTTACCGTTCAATACTTATTTTTCTAATAAAAATTGGACGGAAATAGCTTCTGGACCAGCGTGTGTCATCACGCTTGGACTAGCGTAAGAAACCATTGGTTCAACATGAGGAAAAGTCGTTTTCAGCATGTTTAAAATAGTCGTTGAGTATTCGCTCATACCAACATGAGTAAAACCGATAGCAATAACTTTTTTAGGTGCATCATGAAGGGTGTGGCAGATTTCCTTATAACGCTTCACAATTGACTTCGTTCCACGTCCTTTAGAATCTGAATGCAGTTTTCCATCAGTCATTTCTAAAGTAGCTTTGATATTCATTAAAGAAGTAAATTTGCCCATAGTTTTACCAATTCGGCCGCCTTTTATCATGTTCTCAAGGTTTGCAATGCTGATATAAAGGATGGTTCTAGATTTTATATCTTCTAAATGATCAAGCACTTCCTCTATTGACGAAGCATTTTCTGCAAATTCAGCTGCAGCTAGGACTTGAAAAGCCATTCCGCGCGCACAAAATTTAGAATCAATAACGGTTACATTTCCATCAGCTAACTTTGCGGCTTGATGCGCTGATTGAACTGTTCCACTTAAGGTTTCAGTTACATGAATAGATAAAACTTCACTTCCGTCAGCTGTTAATGTATTGTAGGTCTCTAAAAATTTCCCAACAGGTGGCTGAGAAGATTTTGGCAATGTAGGCGATTGTTGCATTTTTTGTAAAAATTCTTCGTTTGTTATTTCGATATCGTCATGATAAACTATTTCATCAATTGTAGAAGATAAAGGTACGACTGTAATGCCGTAACGAGCTGTTTCTTCGTCGGTTAATTCAACGGTTGAATCGGTTACAATTTTTAATTTCATTAATAAGCTCCTTAAATAAGTTCTTGCTTTAGTATAAAGGAAAATACTTAAGAAAAGTATAAATTCTCGTTATACAGTGATTTTATGCAAATATAAGTAAAAAAGTAAAGCCCTCGTCTTTATGAATAAGGGCTTTACTTAAATTTAATTTTTTTCTGCAGAATCAATAGATGCATATTTAAAACTTCGACTACCAAATACTGGACGATAAATATCTTTTACATAAGGCTTCTCAAGATAAGCTTCAGCTGTTTGGTAAACTGGAACATGGACATAATGTTCGCCTAAAGCAACTTTTTCAATTTCAATCAAAGTATTCCATCTTTCTGTGGCATCATCATATTGTTGATTGCTTTGATCGATGAGCGCATCAATGTCCTCAAATGAATAATTTCCGCGATTGATATCTGTATCAAAACGTTCAATGAAATTAATAGGATCTGCAAAATCAGCTAACCAATAAGAGGTTGCTATTTCGTAGTTGCCAGATTTAATATTGTCTAATCTAGAGTTATCTGGCATTTGACGAATATCAATCGTTAAACCAGGTAAATTGTTTTGTAACTCGCTTTGAAGAAATTCGGCTAATTTTTTACTGTCTTCAGAATCAGAAGTCGTTAATTCCAATGAAATACTCTCCGTTCCCAATTCGTCTAAACCAGTTTGCCATGCTTCTTGAGCTGTTTCTACATTGTATTCCACAACATCTCCAGCGTCTTCACGAAAATCAACGCTTGTTTCAGGATTTTTTGCTAAACCATTTGGAACATGGCCAAAAATGGGTTGAGATCCATTTAAAAGAACATTATCTGTAAAACCTTGACGATTGATAGCGTAAGTTAACGCCTTACGGATATTTTCATTCGCTAATTCTGGAACTGCATGATTCACTTCAATATAGTTGATCCATGCTTTGCCATTCGTTTTAAAATCAGGATTTTCTGTATACTGGGCAACGAAATCGCCAGATAAATTGATCGAGTCTAACTCGCCAGATTCAAATAAATTAAGCCCTGTACCAACTTCTTTAACAACTTGAGTATTGATTTCATCTAATATAACAGTATCTTTGTCCCAATACTCATCGTTTTTTAGATATTTCCAAGAATCTCCTGAAGCAGCATCCCAATCAGCTAGAGTAAAAGGACCGTTATAAATAACATTATCTGCATTCAGACCATAGTTTTCACCTTGTTCCATTACAAAGGCTTTATTTTGTGGAAAATAAGAGGGAATGGTCAAAACATCAAGGAAATAGGGAACAGGTTTTTCTAAAGTTACTTTTAATGTCTTATCATCAACGGCTTCTACTCCTAGTTCATCGACAGGTGTTTCACCGTTTAAAATTGCTTCAGCATTATTGATGATTCCAGAAAATAAGTAAGCATATCCAGAACCGTTTTCAGGATTTACCATTCTTTTCCATGCAAAAACAAAATCATCAGCTGTAACAGGTGTTCCATTTGACCAATTAGCATCCTCACGAAGAGTGAATGTATAAGTTAACCCGTCTTCAGTTACTTCAGGCATAGTTGCTGCATTTCCAGGTACTAAATTTCCGTCTAAATCATAGGTGATCAAGCCTTCGAAGACATTGTTCATAGGTGTGAAATTGGTAGTAGATATCGTGGTATCCATCGTATCCATTTCTGAATCAGCAGCTAAATTTAAGATTTGTTGTTCTTCACCATTATTCTCTGTATTTTCTTGTCCTGTATTTCCACATGCGCTTAACACTGCAACGGAAGCAAGAGTTAAAAAACTAAGTTGTTTAACCGTTCTTTTCATATGTCACACTCTTTTCCTTAAAAAGTATAGAAGAATATTTCTATACCAATTTAATTTTTGTTTCTTTTATTGTATCATGTAAAGTCTTTTTTTGAGTAACGAATGCAACTAGCTAACTAATCATTCGTTAGCCTTGATTAAAAAAAGAGGCTGAAAGAAATTAAAAAGCGTTATCGTTGGAAGCGTTTCTTTTATTTGATATGATGTAAGAAATACAAAATAGAAATGAAAGGTGTGGAAGTAGATGAAAAAAATTCAAGCAGCATATCCTACAATTGAAGAAACAACTGCAAAAGTTGAGCAATTGTTACAAGAAGGCTACAGATCGGATAATATTACCGTAGTCGCAAAAAAAGAAAAGATCGAAGCGATTAAAAACCAAACTATAGCAGAGGTTGAAGCAGTTACTACTGTAGAGGAATCAAACTCTGTATGGGAAAAAGTAAAACAGGTTTTTTCAAATGAAGAGGATAGTCCACTTGAAAAATATCACTTTAGTAAAAAACAAACAGAAGAATATACAAAAGCCATTAAAAATGGGGAATATGTAGTGATTATTGATGATGATACAGAGCATGTGGATGATGCTAGAAAAGCCCATGTCATCCCTATTGCACCAACTGGGAATAATACAGCGTCAGGATTTGGATCAATTCCTATCATCCCAAGTGCTGGGGTGAACCCCGGAGCAGCAAAAGAAGATACGGATGAGGATAGTCTTGCTGATTCAACATTGCCACCAAAAGATACTCAATAGTCATCATGCAAGGTTTAATTAAATAACTAATGGAGTTACACAGTTGTGTGACTCTTTTGGTGTTTTATAAAAGGGAGGAAATCAAATGCTTTTTGTCATTGATATGCAAAATGATTTTGTAGATGAAGGAAAAGGAATGCTTTCAGTTACAAATGCTGAAAAATTAGTGCCAAAAATAATTAAAGAAATACAAGAACAAGAAAAAAAAGGAGAACCTGTTTATTATACGTTAAATCAACATGATTTAGAGGATGATGATCGATTAGATGAAGAAAAGCAATGGGGATTGGAGTTATTTGGCCCGTTAAAAGAAGCCTTGAAAAAACATAAAGCGATTAAGAAAAAATTCCATTCTATTTCTCCTGAGGATGCTGCAGAATTAAGAAGCCAATATGAAGATGATCCGGATAGAGTGATTGAGTTTATTGGTGTAGAAACGAATGTGTGTGTCTTATCTAATGCTGTTATGTTGCATAATTCTTTCCCGCTTGCGACTATAGCAGTGCTTAAAGATATATGTGCAGGCTCTACTGAAAAATTGCATAACGAAGCTTTAGATGTGATGGAAAGTTTGAAAATAGAAATCCATTAATTGAGTTGATAATTGTGTTAAAAAAACGGGTTATTTTAATCAAACTGATACACCGTTTAAGAAAGGTGTATCAGTTGAATACTCCGAAACTATAGTATATTATCTTGGTAAGAGGTATGTTATAAATTAAATGATAGCGTTTACTACTATGGGGTTAGTATACGAAAAATTTTAACTATTGTAAAAGGAAGGTTGGTTGAGGATGAAGAAAAGAAAAAGGTCTTGGTTATCTTTGAGCCTACTAGCAGGAACAGTTCTTTTGTTGGCTGCATGTGGAAATGGAAATGAGGAAGCTAACAATACAGGAGAAGATGGTAAAAAAACGTTAGAATTTTGGTCATTTTGGGGATCAGGTCCTCGTCGTGAAAAGATTGAAGCCCTTATTGAAGATTTTAATGCTTCACAAGACGAAATAGAAGTAGAACATGTTTACCAACCTTGGGGGGATATATGGACAAAATCATTAGCTTCGATTGCAGCTGGAGATCCACCTGATATTATTGTTCAAGATATTAATTCAGTTGAACAACGAGCAGATGCACAACAAGCAATGAGTATTCAAAGTTATCTAGACGAAGAAGATGAAGATATCCAATCACGTTTTTACCCTCAATTGTGGGATACTGTCCTTTATGAAGATGAAGCTTATGCACTGCCATTCAATACAGATACACAAGTTCTTTTTTACAATAAAGATTTATTTGAAGAAGTTGGTCTAGACCCAGAGAATCCGCCTAAGACTTGGGAAGAATTAGAAGAATATGCACGAGCTTTAGATAAGAAAAATGGTGATTCATGGGAACGAATCGGTTTTTATCCTTTATGGAACCTTGGTACAGACGTTTGGGCATTAAATGCTGACAATGGTACCAGTTGGTTTGATGAAGAGGGAAATGTAACAATCAATACACCTAAAAAAGTTGAAGCTCTTGAATGGATTTTGGAATGGCAGGATTACTATGGTGAAGATACCATTAATACCTATGAAGCAGAATTCGGATCTGGTGTATCAGATCCATTTGTTTCTGGACTAGTAGGAATTCGTGCTCAAAATATCAATTATTATACAGAATTACTTGAAAATGCACCGGATGATTTTAATTTTGGTGTAGTGGCTTTGCCTGAACATGAAGAAGGCTCTGGCAATTGGTCGTGGGGTGGAGGATTTGTATTAGAAATTCCAGATGGGGCAGAGAATCCTGAAGCTTCATATGAATTTATGAAATACTTGACTTCAACTGAAGTACAAGAGGAATTTGGGTTGAATAGCTTTGATATCATGGCGAATAAAGAAGCAAATGAAAATCTGACGAAACATCCAGACTTAGATGAAGAAGGGCAAATGATTTATGAATTGGCAGATAAGAATCTTGAAGAAACTGTTATTACACCGGTACCATTAACAGCTCCAGATTTTTCTGCATTAGTAAATGAGCAAATTGATGAGGCCTTACTTGGAAACAAAACGGCTAAAGAAGCTTTAGATGATGCTCAGTCTTCTGTCGAAAGTCTTGTTGAACAAAACAAATAATATATAAGAAGATAGTATTACAAAGTAGTATGGCGACAAAGTAATTTATCTTTGTCGCCTTTATTTATTTTTATAAGAGAGGTGACACAATGGAAGCCGTAAAAAAACAAAAAAAGAAAAGAACAAAGAGGCAGAAAAAAGAAGCACTGTGGGGTCTCCTTTTTGTTTCACCATTCATTATTGGTTTTGCTATTTTTATGCTTGGACCCATGTTGTTTTCTTTCATTGGAAGTTTTACAAATTACAACTTAACATCCAGAATGGATTATATAGGACTAGATAATTTTAAACGGATGTTTACGCTAGATGAACTTTTTTGGAAATCTCTTTACAATACAGCTTATTATGTTTTATTTAATGTGCCTCTTACAGCTGTGGGAAGTGTTTTGTTAGCTGTATTATTAAATCAACGAGTGCGTGGTATTTCTATTTTTAGGACAATTTTTTACTTGCCTGCTATTCTCTCAGGAGTAGCTGTTTATGTGTTATGGATGCAGATGCTTTCACCATCATCGGGCTTGGTCAATGTTGTTTTATCTTGGTTTAGCATTGATGGACCAGCATGGCTGTTTGATCCTAATTGGACAAAACCTGCATTGATCTTAATGAAATTGTGGAGTGTTGGGGGAGCTATGCTGCTTTACTTGGCAACACTGCAAAACGTTCCAAACCAATTATATGAATCAGCAGAAATAGATGGAGCTAGCGCATTTGCACGCTTTCGCCATATTACTTTGCCAATGATCACACCAATTATTTTTTATGATGTGGTTACTTCGACAATTGGCGCTTTTCAAATTTTTCAAGAAGCATATGTCATGTCAGAAAGTGGAACAAATGGTCCAGCAAATTCCTTATTGTTCTACAATTTACATATGTGGAACAAAGCCTTTGTAGCTTTTGATATGGGATATGCTATGGCTATGTCGATGATTCTTTTTGTCATTGTATTAAGTTTAACGTTTATCAATATGAAATTAGCCCCTCGTTGGGTACACTATGGAGGAGGGCGAAGTGAATGATTGAATCAACATCTTTAAAAGAAGCTACAGATGTACCTAAACAGAAGCATTTTAAGAGCAGGAAAAGACAAAAAAAAATTGGACAAATTGTCACATACATTCTTTTAATCGGTATCAGTATTGTTCTCTTAGCTCCGCTCTTTTGGATGGTTTTTACTTCTTTGAAACCAATGGAAGAAGTTGTTCAGTTTCCACCGACTTTCTTCCCTGAGACATTTCAATGGTCGAATTATACTGAAACCATTCAAGCTTTTCCGTTTTTCCAATACATGAAAAACACATTGTATATCACTTTTTTTGTGGTTCTTGGAAATGTGGTATCTAATTCATTTATTGCATATGGTTTTGCTAAAATTTCTTTTCCAGGCAAAAAGTTCTTATTTTCTTTAGTTTTAGCAACTATGATGATACCTGGATTTGTTACTATGATCCCACAATACATTTTATTCACCAAAATCGGATGGGTAGGAACTTATTTACCGCTGATTGTGCCCTCATTTTTTGGAAGTGCATTTAATATCTTTTTGATGCGTCAATTTTATCTTTCCATTAATGACGAATTAATTGAAGCAGCTCAAATAGATGGAGCCAACCACTTATTTATTTGGAGCCGTTTGATGGTCCCTTTAACTAAGCCTGCCTTAATTACGATCGGGATTACTTCTTTTAATGGAGCATGGAATGATTTTCTTGGGCCATTGCTTTATATTCATGATGAAGATATGTATACGCTACAAATCGGTTTGCAATCGTTCCAAAGTCAATCTTCTACTCAGTGGAACTATTTAATGGCGGGAGCAACTCTGGTTATGATTCCAACGGTACTGTTATTCTTCTTTGCTCAAAAATACTTTATTCAAGGAATGGATCTAACTGGTGGAACAAAAGGTTAGCTTTAAAAAAGTTTTTAATTTATGAAAGATTGTGTTAGAAGGGAGGTAGTTGAAAATGAAAAAACTTGATTTAACAAATAGTGTGGTTGAAGGAACAGAATGGATCTCGCGTTTAGCCATTGCTAATCTAGTATGGCTGTTATTTTCCCTGCCTCTCATTACACTCATTCCAGCAACTGGTGCGTTGTTTCAATTAATGAGCGACTGGTCTAATGGAGAAACGGCTAAACCTATTTTCCGTACTTTTATGCATTATTTTAAACAAAACTTTTGGAGTAGTTTTAAGATTGGATTGCCAGTTTGCATCATTATGTTTATTTTATTTTTAGATAGTTGGTTTTTAAATACCCAGATGACCGCTACAGCAGGCATACAAATCTATAAATACGCTCTTTATACTTTTGGCATACTATTTGGATTAACTTCTTTATACAGCTGTCCATTATCAAAAAAAGTGAATGTATCTGTATCTCGCCTTTTTTTAACAGGTATGGTACTAATGGTCAGTCAACCACTGATCAGCTTATTATTGCTGATCAGTATAATTGTTATGGCAATAGTCTTATTGAAATGGCCAGCACTAGCTTTCTTTTTTTCAGTCAGCGTACTAGCTTGGCTCGCAACGTTAGCCATGGATAAAGCCTATAAAAAGAATAGTAAGAATATACTTAAAGAACAAGCGAATAATAGTGATCTAACATAAGGCGGTGCCAAATGAAAAAAACAACTGGAACGATCTTATTAGTGATCAGCAATATCTTATCGACAGGAACTCTAATCGTTATTTCTTATGGACTTATCAGGCTCAGTGCTATAGAAATTGAAGGAGCACCTCCTTCCTATGCAGGCGCTATACAAATCATATTATTGATTTTATTGTTCGAATTGGTAAAATGGTTTAGTTTTTATCAAATTATTTATAAAAATAAGTCTTTCTATCTAATTCCTTATCTTTTGCTAAGCATTTTTCTAGCGACGGCGGGATTAAAACAAGTGCCGGCATTTATTTTAGGAGTTCTTTATTTTATTTCAATTGTACTGCTATTTTTTTCGACCAAAGATATTCAAGCTAAAAGTGAACCTACTAAACTAAGAGAACATAGTGAAACAGAGGAAACACCCAAATCGAATTTAGAAAAAATAGGATTTTTCTTATTGCTTATGATTACCCTATATGATGGAGTTGGTCTAGTAAATTCATTGTTTTTAATCAATTCGAATTTAATGCATCAATCGATGCTGTTAGTGCAGTTCATTCTTGTACCATTAATTGTAATGATAATGTCTTTCTATGCATTGGTTAAAATATGGGAAAACCGTTATTCTCCTTGGAAATATTTATTTCTTGCTTTAGCTCTTTTTTATGGACTGTCAATTGTAAGAATGTTGTTTATTGGAATAGAAACGGGTACTTCGATTACGGAGACCAATTCTAATCCGATAGCGATATTTATAGTGACACAGGTGATTGTTGTTGTAGTCTATTTAGTTGGTTTTATATTATTAAATAGAGAGACACACCGTAAATGAAAAATACTGATAGTAACGGGAAAATAAGTTGAGGAGGGTTAAAGGATGATGTTTTTACAAATAGCTTCGAAGCTGATTGTTGGTTTGATAGGGTTACTATTAGTTGCACGACTTTTAGGAAAAAAAACGTTGTCAGAAATTACTCCGTTTGATTTGATCTATACGCTCGTTCTGGGCGGGATTTTAGAAGAATCAATATATGATGATAAAGTGAATGCTTTGCATTTTTTATTCGCAGTTGCGTTATGGGGAATAATGATTTATTTCTTGGAATCGGTTGTACAAAAAAAGGATAAATTAAATACATTCATAAAAGGCACCCCTTCTGTTTTGATCTATGAGGGAGAACTAAATTTATTAGAAATCAAGAATAATCATATTGAAATGGAACAATTAAGATCTATGTTGAGAAGTCAAAACTGTTTTTCTTTGAGAACCGTTAAATATGCTGTTTTAGAAATAGGCGGCTCTATCAGCGTAATGAATAAGTCAGAAGAAGACGAAGAATTTTCTTATTTATTAGTTGATGAAAGTGTCATAGAAATAAAAACATTACAGTCTATTGGGAAAGACAAAAAGTGGTTGATTGAAAATTTAAAAGAAGAAGGATATCAAAACCTTGAAGAGATTGTTTATGCTGAATGGTCTCCTAAACAAGGTTTATATGTAAAGACTTATCAACAATCAGAAAACAAACAAATCAAACTAGAAAATTGATTAATTGATAGAGTTCTTTTATTCAATATATTTATTAATAAATAGCGAAAATGTAAGCTGCTATTTTTGATTTAAAAAATAGAATAATGTAGACTTAATTAATCAAAGCAATACAAATGGTATTTTATTTACCATTTATCTTTAGCAATAAAAATAAAAAAGAAGGAGTGAGGGAAATGGAACATGTAAAAGCTTTAGTAATAAAAGCTATTATGATTTGGGCTATTTTATGGATAGTATTGACAGGGATATATGATGTAAGTTTTATGGACTCTACGATTGTCGGGGTTATCATTGTAGTCTTGATTTATATTTTAGGTGACTTGGTTATTTTGAGAAAAATCGGAAATGTTGCAGCTACAATCGCTGATTCAGGGGCAGCAGCTATTATCTTATGGATCTATCTTACTTCTATGGACTACACAACAGACTTATGGATGAAAGTACTGATCCCTGCTATTTTAATTGGCGGAGGAGAATGGTTCTTCCATAAATGGTTATTAAAACAAAATATTGTACCAGATGAAAGAAAAATGAAATAAATTTAACGATTTTACTGAAAGGTTTAGGATGAAAGATATCCTAAACCTTTTTTTGTACAGTCAAATAAGTGTTAGCAAAAGACTAAAAAGTATCTTCATTAAATAGTAATTAGTTCAACTACATTTAATAAAATTTTTAAAGTAAGTTAGAAATAATGTAAAGGATAGTTTGACTTGACAATCCTAATCGAATAACTCATGCTAAATAAAAAGAATGTGCAGTGTGAAAGGGAAAACAATGAATCTATTCGTTCGATTGATACTAAAGATAGTATCTTCACCAAAAATCAATATGCAAGAAGACTATATCTGGGTAAGGAAAGCACAACAACTGTTTTCAAAGAAGCCTAAAAAAGGCTATCGAATATTGGATAAGAAAATTTATTCAGAGGATCAATCACATGATATTCCAGTCCGCATATTTTACCCAAAGGAACCATTAAATGAAGATGTCTTAGTTTTTTTTCATGGAGGTGGTTGGGTAATAGGCGACATTGATACCTACACGAGTGCTTGTATCAATATGGCTGATTTAACGGGAAGAGTCGTATATTCCGTTGATTATCGATTAGCACCAGAATTTCCTTACCCCTCAGGTTTGGAAGATTGTTACCAAGTTGCAGAAACCTTGATGGCTCAACTGGAACTGAGTGGTTTATTGGATGCCTCACAAATTACGTTGATTGGAGATTCGGCCGGCGGAAATTTAGTTGCAGCTGTTTCTTTATTATTGAGAGATAGAGAAAAACAAATTCCGACTAAACAAATATTACTGTATCCCGTAACTTATTGGAACCATACCAAAAGTTCACCGTTTAAATCGATTCGTACGAACGGATACGAATATGGGTTAACCGCAAAAAAAATTCAAGAATACATGGAGATGTATGAACCTAATAAAGCTAACCGTAAGAATCCTTATATTGCGCCTTTGATGGCAAAAGATTTAACTCATCAACCTAAAACATTGATTATAACGGCTGAATTTGATCCGTTACGGGATGAGGGAGAGATGTTTGGTATAGCTTTAAAGGAAGCTGGAAATGAGGTAGTCATTCAACGTATTGGAGGGGCTGTGCATGGATTTATAACTTATCCTAAAATTGCAGCTCCGGTGACAGCGACTTATCAAGCCATAAATGAATTTTTAAACTGATTCAAAGGAATTTTTACCCAAGTGAAAGGAGGAGAATAATGAAAAGAACCAAAAGAAAAACATGGGTGCGCTTAGATAATGCATCCAATATTTTTCTTGCAGCAATGACTGGCTTTGATACAAAAGTTTTTCGTTTAAGTGCAGCCATGGAAGATTCAATAGATCCAGAACTTTTGCAACAGGCTCTGGATAAAACATTTGAGTCTTATCTACTGTATCATAGTGTACTGCGTAGAGGAGTATTTTGGTATTACTTAGAAGAAAGCGATCTTAAGCCACAAGTGATGTTAGACGAACAACCACCCTGTTCTCAATTGTATCACTATGATCGCAAAGAATTGTTATTTCGAGTGATCTATTATCAAAATCGAATTCATTTGGAAGTTTTTCATGCTTTATCAGATGGAACAGGAGCATTGTGGTTTTTTGAAGATTTACTGAGTGAATATGTTCTCCTTCGGTATGCTCATCCGTCTACTGAACTAAATGAGGAAAATTCTCGTTCAATGCATCCTATCGAACAGATGGATACAGATAGTTTTATTCATTATTTTCGCCATAAAGGTCAACGCAGCTATATCGAAGCGACTCAATCTGCTATCCGAAAATTAACAGGAGCCAGCAAGACGGTTGGGAAATTTGCATTGCGTTATGGAAAAAAAGCTATTCAATATGAAACAGCACCTGAACAGAAAAACGTGAAGAAAAAGAAAGTTTATCAAGTGAAAGGCAAGCGAACTATTGATAACCGAACGCATGTTATCGAGTTAGATATGCCAGTTCACCCCGTTTTGGCATTAGCGCATGAACAAGAGGCTTCTCTTACGATTTATTTAACGGCATTATTTATGGAAGCCATTCGAAAAACAGATCCAGCTGTACAAAATGGAATGACCATAGCTGTATCAGTTCCAGTTAATCTAAGACAATTTTATTATTCCAATTCAGCACGAAACTTTTTCAGTACCACACGGTTGGAATACACATATGATCCATCAGAAGAAACAACGTTAGCCATCATTTGTGAGACACTTAAAGAACAACTTCAACAACAGCTTAGTCCAGAAAGTTTAGAAAAACGATTGAACAACTTGATAGCCTATGAATTCAACCCCTTTACGAGAGTCATCATCCGTCCAATCAAGGATGTTGTTTTAAAAGTAATCAATTATTTTAACAATCGAGGGTTGACATTTGCCATGTCTAACTTAGGTAAGGTACATTTGCCTCAAGGAATTGATGAAAAAGTGCATCAATTTTATTTTCAAACATCTGCTGTCAGACCACAGTTCTGTGTCATTAGTCACCACGATCATTTATCGATCTGCTTAAATTCGCCATTTGTTGAAACCACCATTTCTAAACAATTTGTTAGAGATCTAACGGCTCTAGGGATACCAGTGACCATATCAGCCAACAAGATAAGCGAGATTACTAGTGAGGAGTGAAAAATATGAGTTATTGCCAACACTGTCAGGTAACCGTTAACGGCGATTGGTTAACTTGTCCACTTTGTCATCAATCGTTAGAAAAAGGTTCTGACACACCGATACCGAATCCTTATCCAGATATCCCGTTACGTTTTAACAAGGAACAAGTTATCCGGATATTGATGATTATTTCTCTTGCGACTATCAGTATATCTTTGATTATTGAATTGTTTTGGCTGCATTCAGCCAAAGGTCTGAATATCATTTCATTTGGTATTGTGAGCATGTGGTTAGTTCTATTGATCATTATTCGGAAGCGGCGAAATATTGCTAAAAGCATTGTTTATTTGATTGTTTCTTTATCCTTACTAAGTATTTATTGGGATTATGTAGGCGGTTGGTCAGCTTGGTCAACGACTCATGCGGTGCCTATGATTTGTATATTTGCGCTCGTTGCTATGTATATTGCAGTCCGATTAGTGAAAATAGAAGTTGGAGATTATATTTTATATCTGCTATGTGCTGCCTTAATAGGTTTTATACCAGCCGTATTTCTTTTCTTTAATTGGGTAACCACTCCATTACCTTCATGGCTGTCTATTGGTTTTAGCACAGTTATGCTAGTCATAACGATTATTTTTTATCGAGTAGAGGTTTTAAAAGAATTGGAAAAAAGAATGATGATTTAGAAATTAGATTTTGAGAGTAGAAAAAAACCTGTTCTTAAACCAGCTCCACCTAGCTTACACAATACTATTGAGTTAGATAAATAAAAGTAATAACAAAACTAGATCATTGACGTCTTGTAACTAACGTCAATGATCTAGTTTTGTTTGTATAAGTTTAAAATAATCGTGTACAAGAATAAGTATAAATTCTTTTCTTGCTAAGTATAAATTTATTTTAAGATATATGAGAAAGTTGTTTTTGCATTTCTAATAAATCGATGCGACGCACTTCTCTTGGTAAAAAACGACGGATATCGTCATCGTTGAAACCAATTTGCAATCTTTTTTCGTCGATCAAAATAGGTCGGCGAATCAGACTTGGCTCTTCTTGAATCAATTCCAATACTTCAGATAATGAAAATTCATCTATCGGCACATTTAAATTTTGAAAGGCTTGTGAACGGTATGAGATAATATCTTCTGTTCCATTTTCTGTCAGACGTAGAATTGCTTTCAGTTCTGAAATAGTCAAACTTTCGTTGAAAATATTTTTTTCAATAAAAGGTAGGTTATTTTCTTCTAACCATGATTTTGCTTTACGACATGAAGCTGAGCTAGGTGTTGTATATAACGTAATCATTTTTTCACTCTCCTGTTTAGAATTAAACTAATTTATAAATGCTCAACGAAACTGGAATTCGTTTACAAGTAGTATCTTACTATGAATGTGTACGAAATGCAACGTCTATTTGTCACATAGAGTTCACAAATTTGTGACAAATAGACGTAATTTTTGTGAAGTGCTGTAATGAAATTGTAAAGAAAGAGTCTAAGGCGAGAAATTTTGATTAAAAAGCGCTATGTGTTAATCTAATAAAAAGAGCGCAACAAAACTTAGGAGGTCATTGACATGAAAGTCGCCGTTATTGGAGCAACAGGAAGAGCTGGCAGCTTAATTGCTAAAGAAGCAAAAGATAGAGGCCATAAAGTAACGGCCATTGTAAGAAATGCGGAAAAAATGGCCGATAAAGATATAAGGGTAGTAGAAAAAGCCTTTTTTACACTAACCTCAGAAGATATAAAAAAATATGATGTAGTTGTAAATGCTTTTGGTACAGGGATGGAACAAGAAGAAGCTGTCAAACATGTACAATTTGGTAAAATTTTAATTGAAGCTTTAAAAGAAGCACCTGATACAAGGCTGATTGTTGTAGGTGGAGCAGGCAGTTTGTATCTAAATGAAGATAAAACACTACGAGTAATGGATACGCCAGATTTACCGACTTTTTTTCAACCTACAGCAATCAATCAAGCTAAAAATTTGGAGGATCTAGAACAAGCTGCTGGTATAAAATGGACTTTCGTCAGTCCAGCACTGGATTTTGATGCTACAGGAAAACGAACGGGTACTTATCAAACTGGTAGAGATCAAGTGATCGTTAATTCAAAAAATCAAAGTTATATTAGTTATGCGGATTTTGCTATCGCTATCGTAGATGAAATCGAACAAGCAGCACACATTAACGAACGATTTACAGTCGTATCCGAATCTGAATAATAGACAAATAAAAGGAACCTAATAAGGCTGAATGCTTATTGGGTTCTTTTTATTGTTAACGTTGTTAGTCATTTTCAAGTAATTCAATATTTTCATCAAGTTTTTGACGGTCTTCTCCAGAAATTTCTGGAAATTGTGGGTCAAGATTTTCGAGTACATTTATCATTACTTCGCTAATGATGTAGCGTGCGTACCAATCGTCATCAGCTGGTAAGATATACCATGGCGCATAATCTGTGGAAGTATTGTTCAACATATCTTCGAATACTTCTTGATAGGTATCCCAATGTTTTCTTTCTTCGATGTCACTAAATGAAAATTCCCAGTTCTTTTTAGGATCTTTCATTCTTTCTAGTAGGCGATTCTTTTGCACATCTTTTGAAACATTAAAGAAAAATTTAATGACTGAAAACCCATTTTCTGTCATGTATCGTTCAAAGTCGTTTAATTGACGGAAGCGAACTTTCCATATGTCTTCATCGATTAAGTGATCGGGAAGAGGATCCTTATCCAATACATCGTGAATCCGAGGTGCAATAACTTCTTCGTAATAGGAACGATTTAAAATACTGATTTCTCCCCTTGCAGGTTTTCCTTCATGAATTCTCCACAGGTAATCATGCTTGACTTCAGTTTCAGATGGTTTCTTTACTGAAGTAGTTTTCAATCCTTGAGCAGTTAAATTAGAAAAAATAAAACTGATTGCTTCGTCTTTACCGCCAGCATCAATTGCTTGCAGAACGACCATAATGCCTTTTTCTTCTTCTGCATGAAGTTTTAAATGAAGGTCTTGTAGTTTTTTTATGCTTTCAGGAATTCGCTTGTTTTGTAATTCTTCATCACTGAAGAGAGTATTGTCAGTTGTGGGATAGTTTGCTAATTTGATAGGTGTTTGTTCTGGTGTGATGCGGTATTTTGAAATATCCATCCTAGATTCCTCCTATTGTAGTAAGTGCTTTACTAAGTTACTGTCTTTCTGATTCAAGTATGTCATATCTAGTAAAGAGAGTAAAAGAATAGGATCATGTGTAAATGTAATCGTATTCTTTGAATAAGGATATAAGATATGACATAATAATTTAAAATGGAGGGATGCAATTATGGCTGATGAGCGTGATAAAGCTTTAAAAATTATTGAAAAAAATAACATTGGAACAATGTCTACTGTCTCAGATGATAAACCAGTATCTCGTTACATGACTTTTTTTAATGAAGGATTCATTCTTTACACAATAACGGATAAGCGAACACACAAAGTAGAAGATTTAGAAACAAATCCTCATGTATTTATTTTATTGGGGTATGATACAGGGTTATTAAATAAAAACTATGTTGAAATAGCAGGTCAGGCTACAATTACTGAAGAGCAATCCTTAATTGAACACCTTTGGAGTCCTTATATGAATCTTATTTTTGATGGGAAAGATGATCCAAATATTGTAATCTTAAAAATTCAACCTGATACAGTTACTCTAAGAGGAACAAAAGATAATGAAGTTATTTCAATTGATTTAAACTAAAAATTAAAAAAAATGAGACCGCTAAGCACAATGCTTTGTGGTCTCATTTTTTTAGTTAGTTCAATTCTGCTAAGTGATAATCAGCTGATTCAAGTCGATTGACTAATGGATCTTGAAGATCAGGAGCCATAACATACAACTCATGCATAGCACGACTGCAAATAGTGTAAGCAGTAGATAAATTAGTAGTGGAAGAATGATCCGAGTATTGGAAAAGTGCAAAAGCAACATCAAATTCTAGCCCTTTAGCTAATTGTACAGGGATAACAATAACTGAATGATGAGTACTATCTGTATCTTTTAGTACTAAACTACTGTCAATTCCAGCAATTGTTAACTCTTCATGGAAACGTTCAGCTTCAGCGTAATTTTTGCTGATAAAAGCTGTACGCAAGCCATTTATTTGGCTATTAGAAACTTTTTCTTTTATATAATCCCAATAATGCTCATTGTTAACTGTTAAAATTAATTCTGGTTTTTTACCTTCACGAAAAGGCGACTCAGCAGTAGCTTTTTCTTCTAAAAAGCGATTTGCAAATTGAGTGATCTCATTTGTAGAACGGTAACTCGTTAACAACTGATAGCGTTGAAAAGAGTTTCCAGTGAATATGGTATCTAAATCGTTAAAAGAGATTCTCTTCATCAAAATATTTTGATTTAAGTCACCACTCATAACAAAATTAGCTGTTGGATAAAAATCTTTCAGCATTTGCAATTGGAAAGGAGAGAAGTCTTGTACTTCATCGAGGCAAATGTATTTAAATTTGGTGGTACTGATGGGACCGTGCATCAATTGGTATAAGCTATAAAAAGCATCCATATCTTCTAATACCATTTTTTTATGAGCCATGTTCGTTACAACTTGTTGGATGTGTTCTGACCACATCTCTTCATCAATTGAAAATTCTTTTAGAGAAAGCAATTTAGGTACTGCTTTTAAGAAATGAATGTATTGATGTTGGTAACGAATAAAAGTTAATTTTTTAATTCTTTTGATTACTGGTGAGTAAGCTACGTCTATAATTGAATCGATCAATGTTTCTTCAGCTTTTTGTTCATTTTTTGATTCACTTTCGTGTTGGCGCAACTCACTGTCAGACATAGAAAGCATCGCATCTTCGACCCATTTAGCGGTTCGTTGGGTTCTTTTGAGTTGTTCTATTTTTTGCAGTAATTGTGTTTGAAGAAGTCCTAACTTGCTGGCTAAAGTACCTTTGCTTTCAATGCGATAAAAAAGCTCTTTGATTTCCTCTTTTGAAATAAGGATCTCACCTTGAAAAGATAGAGAAGCAAAGCGCATGTAGTTCATCTTCAATTGATTTGTATAGTGTTTTAAAGCGTCTGAAAACTGAAGACTTCCTTTTAGTAAAGTTACTTTAGATAATTCTTCATCTTGATTAGAAATAAGTGTGAATTTGGGAACTCTTTGATTCATGAATTCAGGGAAAGTATGACTAGTAACGTTCATTTCACCCAATTCAGGTAATACTTGTGAAATATACGTTTGAAAAATTTTATTGGGTGAGAACAAAATGATTTCAGATGCTCTTAATTGATCCCTAAAAGTATAAAGTAGATAAGCGATTTTTTGCATCAACACAACGGTCTTTCCAGATCCAGCGACACCTTCGATTAAAGTGATTTTAGCAGAAATATCTCGAACGATTTGATTTTGTTCTTTTTGAAGTGTCGAAATAACGGCGCCCATTTGATAAGCAGATTTATCTTCTAGGGCTTCAAGTAAGTATGGATCACCCATCACATTATCTGTATCCAACATTTGAATGATTTTAGCCTTACGAATTAAGAATTGACGTTTTAACTCAATCAAAAGCGCTAATTTTTGTTCTCCAATTTTTAAAGGAATCGTGTCACCAACATTGCCTTCATAGTATAGCGAAGCAATAGGTGAACGCCAATCGACAACTAAATGGTCGTATTCATCAAAGACAGAACTGATACCGATATAGATAGTTTCTTGTCCAAATTCATCTTCATAATCAATTCGACCAAAGTAAGGATCCTCTACCATTTTTTCTAAAGCTACAACTCGATTTTGGTTTTTTAATAATGTTTTACTACGGATCATTAAATCTTGTTCAACTGCCCGTAACTCTCCGGCTGACTCCCACATGCTTTCGCTTGAACCTTGATTGATCTTAATTTCACCGGATTCTTTTAAACGTCTTTTTTGTTCAGCACTATCCTGTTCAACTGTTTTTTTTAATTGATCCAATTCAAGTTGAATCTTTTCAACAACGGTATGGACACGTTGCTGTTCCATAGATTGGCTATCTTTCAATGAAAAAACTCCTTTCAAAAACTAAAAAATAAAGAAAAATTTATTCAACTCATTTTTAACGCAACTAGCAGTATACCACCCAATAAGCTTGATTGCTATAAGCGGTTTTGATTCTATTCTAAAGCATACAAAAGACTATACACTATTTAATGGAGACATTCATTTATGGGAGCGTAAAAATAATTTTTATTCAGAAATGTTTGAAAGAGAGGTTATTATGGAAAATGAATTAGTAATATCAGAATTAGGTATGGCTGTATGGGATTAAATCACCATCGTGGTCTTGTAAAAGACCGCAGTTAAAAGCATTGAATTTAGCAAAGACGAGAAATTTGCTATTTTTCATGAAAAATTGTCATTTTTTACTTAATAGTTATCCTTACCACCCGAATATTTCACAAAACATTTTACGCATGAACAGTTGTGTCTCTAGATAATTTTTAACGCCTTCAACCAACATTAAGATAGGACTATCAACTATTTATAAAAGAAAGTAAGACTTGAGCTGGATTTTTGTAAAGCGCTATACAAATGTGTTACATTAACTATGAGCTTAAAAGTTCATTACTAAAAAAATTCAGAAAGAGGGAAATTTATGTTTAAGCACACGAAAATTTTACAGTATAATGCTCTACCTGATAAACCAGATGCTTTAATGGCACGTCGGTTGCAAGAAAATCTTGGTGGGCACTGGGGTGAAATGACCGGAATGGCTGCATATTTATTCCAAGGCTGGAATACTAGTACTCCTGGAAACGAAAAGTATAAAGACTTATTATTAGATACGGGAACAGAGGAGATTGGACACATTGAAATGCTCGCAACAATGATTGCTCATCTTTTGGACGATGCCCCTTTAAATATCCAAGAGAGCGTTTACAAAAGTGGAGATCCTGCAATTGCTGCAGTAATGGGAGGTATGAATCCACAACATGCTATTGTAAATGGTTTAGGTGCAAGTCTTCAAGATGCCAATGGTAATCCTTGGACAGCTGCATATATGGAGTCAAGCGGAAACTTGCTGGCTGACATGCGTTACAATATTACTCGTGAATCTATGGGACGACTTCAAGTTACTCGACAATACCATTCGACAGAGGATAAAGGAGTTCGCGATATGTTGAGCTTCTTAATGGCACGTGAGACTCAACACCAACTGCAATTTATGCAAGCAGCGAAAGAATTGGAAGAAAAATATGGTGTAGTAGTTCCTCATGGTACAGCTGATTTACAACATTCGGAATTCAGTCATACACTTTACAATTTCTCTGAAGGTGACGAATCTAGAGAAATTGTTGAAGGGAAAACAGCTAGAGATGGGCAACCATTCAAGTATGAAGAAGGAAAAGCCATGTCTGAAAAACCTGTTAGTAACCCAAGACCTGAAGAATTGAGAAATACGGATGTTGACCAAATAATCGCAGATGGAAGAAAAATTATCGAAAATGATCCTGAGTTAAAATAATTAAATAGAATTTTTCAAGAGATTAGGAAAAAGATGTTGCCCCAAAAGTTAGAGTAAAATCTAAATTTTTTTGGGGCATTTTTTATATTATTCATTTACATTAATTACAATTGATCAGAATTATACAACTAAATAATTTTCCAAGCAAAAGGATTCTATCGCTTAAAAGCCGTAGAATTCTTTTTTTATACCATTTTGTTATATAGCTCATGAATTTTATACTTTTTTGGATATTTTTTTAAGCTCCTCTATCTATCTTTTATAATTAATTATGAATAAAAAATGATAAAAAGGTTAAAAACTAATGTGTAATGTGTTAAGATAAGCATACTTTAAATTTTTGGGGGTATATTTATGAGAAGAAACAAAATAGGTGTGTTGTCTGTAGCACTTACACTAACTGCTGCACTAACTGCAGCGTGTGGAGGAGCTAATGGCGATACAAAGTCAGCGAGTTCAGGCGAATCAAACAATGGGGAAAATCTTGCAGCAGATCAAAGTATCTCTGTTGGAGTATTAAATGAATTATCTACAGGGGATACCTTGCTAGTATCGGATATTGGAACGAATACGGCAATGAATCAATACTTAGAAGGTCTCTATCGATTGGATGAAAATAATCAACCAATTCCAGCTCTTGCTGAAGAAACGACGGTATCGGAGGATGGGTTGACCTATACCTTTAAGCTTAAAGAAGATGCCACGTGGTCAAATGGAGATCCTGTTACGGCTCATGACTTTGTGTACGCTTGGAGACAAGCTGTCAATCCTGAAAAGGCTGCTCCATATTCTTATATGTTTACTTCTGTGGTAAATGCCGAAGAAATCATTAATGGCGAAATGACACCTGATGAACTAGGCGTAGAAGCGGTCGGAGACTATGAATTTAAGGTTCAATTAAATGTACCCGTCTCTTATTTCTTAGGTGAAATGGCTTTTATGCCCTTCTTCCCTCAAAATCAAACATTTGTAGAAGAAATGGGTTCAGATTATGGGACAAGCAGCGATACAACACTTTCAAATGGCCCGTTTATTTTAACTGGCTGGGATGGAACAAACCAATCCTGGAGTTATGAAAAAAATGAAGACTATTGGGATGCAGAAAAAGTCACTTTAGAGAGCATCAATGTTCAAGTGATCAAAGAGGTTTCAACAGCGCTTAATCTATTTGAGTCTGGTGGGATAGATGACGCCATTCTTTCAGGTGAAATTGCCAAACAATACGTAGATCATGAAGCTTATGTAGTTGAACCAGAAGCTCGTACAAATTTTTTGCAATTTAATTACACTGATGTACCAATGCTTTCTAATGCAAAATTGAGAGAAGCTTTCTCTTTGGTACTAAACCGTGAAGAATTAGCGAATACAATCTTAGGAAACGGTTCGCTGCCAGCAAAGGCACTTGTTCCACATGATTTTGTCACAAACCTTGATACTGGAAATGACTTTGCAGATGATGCAGGAGATTTTTTGACCTATGATAAAGAAAAAGCCATACAACTTTATGGAGAAGCAAAAGAAGAGTTAGGAACAGATACGATTGAAATAGCGTTGGTTGCAGATGATGATGAAACAAGCAAGCTTGTAGGACAATACGTTCAAGGAGAATTACAAAATAACTTTGATGGGTTAACCATTAATTTGACAAATGTACCGAAGAATAACCGAATTGAAAAAGGTCAATCTGGTGATTTTGATATGATTTTAGGCGGTTGGGGTGCCATTTTGCCAGATGCTATCAACTTGTTGGATATCATGAACAGCGAAACGACATTCAACAATGGGCCATATAAAAATGAAGAAGTTGATCAATTGTTAAATGACGCAGAAACGGTGAATGCGAATGATCCAGAAACCCGTTGGCAAAATATGCTGGATGCTCAAGGTATTATGTTAGATGAAAAAGGGTTCATTCCTTTGTACCATACAGCAGAAGTGCATTTGCGCAATCCAAAATTAAAGGGCGTTGAAGTTCATTCCGTAAGTTCTCGTTATGATTACCGCAATGCTTATGTTGAAGAATAGGAGAATAAAATATGAATGAACGCTTACTCGAACGATTCGTCAAATACGCTAAAGTTAATACACGGTCTGATATGAATAGTCAGACCGTTCCAACCACTTATTCACAAGTTGAATTTGCTTTAAAATTAGCTGAAGAATTAAAAGAAATAGGGTTGGAAGAAGTAGAATTCAATGACAAAAATGGATTTGTAACGGCCACATTGCCGAGCAATCTAACGCATGAAGTTCCGACTATTGGATTTATTGCTCATATCGATACAGCTGATTTTAATGCAGAAAATATTCAACCACAAGTCCACACGAATTATGATGGCAAAGATATTTTACTTAATGAAAAATTAGGTATTGTCATGTCAACAACTGAATTCCCTCAACTAGCGAATTATGTGGGGAAAACAGTAATCACAACAGATGGAACAACTTTATTGGGAGCAGATGATAAAGCGGGAATGGCCTCTATCGTTACGGCGATGGAAGAATTTATCCAGCATCCAGAACTTCCGCATGGAAAAATACGAGTTGCTTTTGGACCAGATGAAGAGATTGGCCGAGGTGCATTGCTATTTGATGTCGACCATTTTCAAGCGGATTTTGCTTACACATTAGATAGCGGAGTAGTTGGTAAATTCGAATACGAAACGTTTAATGCAGCTCAAGCAGAACTGACAATTAAAGGAACAAGTGTGCATCCTGGAACAGCTAAAGATAGTATGGTCAATGCGTTATTAGTTGCTGCTCAATTTACCACAGCATTGCCGCAAGAAGAAGTTCCTGAAAAAACAGAAGGCTACCAAGGGTTCTACATGCTTTCGAGTCAAGTGGGAACGATTGATGAAGTCAAAGCAACTTACATTATTCGGGATCATGATAAGGAAACTTTTGAAAATCGGAAACAGCACTTCAAAGCATTGGTTGATCAATTTAATGAAGGCTTTGATCAACCACGTATTGAATTGAAGTTGTACGATCAATATTACAATATGCGTGACATCATTGAAAATGATTTATCTATAGTAGAGTTAGCGTTAAATGCCTATAAATCGTTGGGCATTGAACCCGATGTGAAAGCTTTTAGAGGCGGGACAGATGGCAGTATCATTACTTACAAAGGACTGCCCACTCCAAATATCTTTACCGGAGCTGAAAATTTACACGGTAAGTATGAGTTTGTTTCGTTAGAAGGTATGGAGCAAGCTGCTCAAGTTGTCATTGAGATCGCTCGGATGAATACAGAAAAGTAAAGGTTACACAAAATCAGACTCAGCGTTACTGGGTCTTTTTTTGTCTAGGATAAATAAATTTGGCAACCGATAAATTAGTAGTGTTATACTAGATGGGTAATTCTATTAAACGAAGTAAATAAAGTAGTGGATGAAGGAGCGCGATAAAATGGCACAAGAAGAATTGAAAAATAGAGCAGAAGTCTCTGAAGCATTGACCTGGGATCTTACAGGTTTATACCCAACGAAAGAAGCATTCGAAACAGCAGTAGCAGAGTTAAAAACGACTGTTGCACAGTTCAGCACAACTTATGAAGGCAAATTAACGAATGCCCAAAACATTCGTGCGGCTTTAAAAGAATATGAGGCTATTATGCAAATCGCTGACTGGACGAATCATTATGCCTTTTTACCAGCCACGACTGATTTAACAAATCCTGCAAATACTGAATTGTCTCGTTCAATGGACAATGTGTTAGCAGAAGTAGGCGCACAGTTATCTTTTTTTGATTCAGAATTAAAAGCAGTAGATACAGCTGTCTTAGACCAAGTCGAAACAGAAGAGCCACAATTTGCTTCTTTTATCCGTCACATTAAAGAAGATAAGTCGATTCAGTTGGACCCTAAAGTCGAAAAAGCACTAGCACAACTTTCGCCTGTTATTGGAGCGCCTGAAGCCATTTATGAACAAGCTCGTTTGGCAGACATGGATTTTGGGACGTTTAGTGTAGCAGGAAAAGAATACCCACTTAGTTTTGTTTTGTACGAAGATCACTATATGTACCATGCGGATACAGCTATACGACGTGCTGCATTTGACCAATTTTCAGCAGTCCTGAGTGATTATCAAAATGTTGTGGCAGCTGCTTATTACACGCAAGTGCAAAAAGAAAAAACACTTGCTACGATGCGTGGTTTCGATTCTGTTATTGACTATCTTTTGTACGATCAAGAAGTCGACCGTGAATTATACAATCGTCAAATCGATCGCATTATGAATGACTTAGCTCCAGTTATGCAAAAATACATTACCCACGTTAAAGAAATTAATGGGTTGGATAAGATGACTTACGCCGACTTGAAAATTGATTTAGATGCTGATTATTCGTCAACGATCACAGTAGAACAGTCAAAAGAAGTTGTGGCAGATGCCTTGAGTGTTTTAGGACAAGATTATGTTGACCTTGTTATGAAAGCTTATCCAGAACGTTGGGTAGACTTTGTTCAAAATAAAGGGAAATCAACCGGTGGATTCTGTACTTCTCCATATGGTAAGCATCCGTATATCTTAATGTCATGGAACAATCAACTATCAGATGTTTACACATTCATCCATGAAATAGGACATGCTGGACAAGGAATCCTTTCTGCTGAAAACAACAGCATTTTGGGGTCAGAACCGTCTCTTTATTTGATAGAAGCACCATCGACATTTAATGAATTATTGTTGACTGAATCGTTACAACGCAAAAGCGAAGACCCGCGTGAAAAACGTTATGCATTATCAAATATGATCTCAAATACTTACTTCCATAACTTTATCACTCATTTATTGGAAGCAGCTTATCAACGTGAAGTTTACCAATTGATTGATGAAGGCAAAAGTTTTGATGCTGCTAAATTAAGTGAAATCAAACGTTCTGTCTTGAACCGATTCTGGGGAGATGCTGTTGAAATCAATCCTGGGGCAGAATTAACCTGGATGCGCCAAAGTCATTACTACATGGGATTATATTCTTACACGTATTCTGCAGGGCTAACGATTGCAACTCAAGCCTTCTTACGAATTAAAGAAGAAGGACAACCAGCAGTAAACGAATGGTTGGAGTTTTTAGCACTTGGAGATCAGTATCGCCCAGCACCAGCTGCTAAAATGGCAGGTGTGGATATCACTACTGATAAACCATTATCAGATACGATTCAGTATTTAGATGAATCCGTGGATACGATTATTAATTTGAGTAAAGAGATAACCATTTAAAGATAGCTAAGGGAACTGTTTAGAAGAAAACACATTCTTAATTTTGATGATCTCATTCATCAGGATTTAGAATGTGTTTTTTTATCTGTTTTTCTTGTAGTTTCGCGCCACTCTTCCTAGGAATGACCGTTAACGGAAGAGTGGAGTAGAAAAAAGGTGTCACTTGTCCATGAAACTGCTCTTCATGGAGGAGTGACACAAAAAAAGATCGTCACTGATCCATCAAAGGAGGTTTCATGAAAGAGTGAAGCTAGAAAAAGAGTGTACTTGTCCATGAAAAGATAAACTAAATAAAAAAAGCCTTTGCTATTAACGCAAAGGCTTGAAAAGGGGGTATACCTATTTATTTATGGGGGTAAATAAATAGAAGAGAAAAGAAAAGGTTTAAAGGTTTGGTATGTCTATAGTATAACTATTGGATGTGAAAAAATAATGCTCTTTTTGTCTTATTTTATGATGACGAATGAAAGAAAATGTGAAGATTTTAGGAATATTGCTTCAATTGATCTAAGCAATTAAAAGTGTATAGATTGTAAAAGCTATAAAAGCAATGATCAGCACATTAAGGATAAATAAAAGAATTGTATAAGCTTGGCTTCTAGATTTTGATGCCAATACTAATGATAGCGTGTTTAATAAAACTGCGACAATCAGCACGCCAAGAAAAATTGGGAAGCTAAATAATGAAAATTGATTTTGAATAAAAATAGAGACGATCGTTAAGATGAAAGAAATCAAAATTAAAAACGTTGGCCATTTGGTGGTGTTTTTTTTAGTGTTATACATAAGTTTGAACTCCAGTCTTTTTTATGAACTATCGATAAACTTAAGTATACAATTTGAGAATCCGCTTCACAATAGTTTCTTAGAAGAAGACTTATTTTTGTAAGAATAGTCATGAAGTAGTTGGAATCATTATAGATAGAAAAAAAGACCTCCACTCGGATTAGAGTAGAGGTCTTAGAACATTATTTTTTTCGTTTTGTCTTAATGAGACCTTGGTATAAGGAAGAAAATGCGGCAAATAGAATACCGGTTATTGGAAAAATGATCCAAGCTGTTCCCCAAGCATCGTAGATAAAACCTAAAAGTAGATAAACGGCTGTGGCTATTGGAAATACGACACCTGCAATGGTATCCGTCAATTTACTTGCAATAACTTTTTCAGGTCTATAGTCTCCTAGCGAAAGAAGTTTTTCATAGGTGGAGTACAAAACACCATAGAAGACAAACAAGAAAACACCAACGGATACAAAACCTAGAAGAAAGATAACTGACCATGCGTTATCATCTCCCAGAAGAACAATTGCGAGCAATAAAGAGATAGGGGCTAAGATACATAAGATAACTCCTGCTGCAATTGCTTTTGCAAAACTAGGTTTGAACTCCTGCATTTCTCGATCTAAGTGGATACGTGTAGATGGATCAAGAATAACTACCATTTTATCAAGATTATATTGTTCTTCTTTTAAACCGAAGATAATAAAAATTCCAACAGCAATAGCGATGAAAATAAAAAGTGGAATAATCGATAAGAGGTCTATGCCTTCCATATTTGCGGGAGAACTAAAGGAAAAGAAGTTTGCTAGTTCATTGAATAAGAGCATCACAGCTGGAGCGAGAATACAAAGAGCAACTCCTGTCGCAATTCCCATTCCAAATTTTGTTCGATGCTGCATAAAGTCCTCAACTTCTGCCTCTGATAAATAGACAGAGTCCTTGTCAATTTCTTCCGATTCATTCTCTAAGTTGTACTCTTCGATGATTTCATCGATATTGCCAAATTCAGCGAGAACTGTTCCAATCGCTTCGTTTTCACTGTTACCTTCTGATTTTAACTGAAGGTATTTATCTTCCATATTGGTAAGCATATCTTCTTTAAGTTGCTGCATTTCGGGAGTGCGTGGCAATTGAACAAAAACTGATTCGACATAACTTTTAATTGTATCCATTTTTACGATTCCTCCTCAATAAATCTATCCATCACATTTTTTGTATCCAGCCATTCGCTTACTTTATCGCTATACGTTTTCTTACCTAATTCTGTAATTCGGTAGTAGGTTCGCGGTTTTCCATTAGTTTCGGTACTAGAATAAGATTGAATAAGAGCACTTTTTTCTAACCGGTTAAATGCAGAATAAAGAGTGGTTTCTTTCATAATGTATTTTCCAGCTGTTATTTCTTTGATTGTATTTGAAATTTGATAGCCATAAGAGTCTTCTTTCATCAAAATAGACAATAGAATTAAACTATTAAATCCTCGCATGACATCACTTGATATCACATCATCACCCCGTTTTTTTACTTCATCTATCGCAGTAATTAAAGTATACCTTTTTTACTACGACAGGTAAAGTAATTTGATCGGAATGGGCAAATAAAAAAAGAGATGGCTGATAGAAAGCCAATCTCTTTAAAAATTAATTGCTAGATATGTTTACTGTTTTTTTAGAACGAAAGATGTTTAAGATAACGGTTCCTGTATGAAAGAAAAAGATGATTGTCGAATACCCCATTAAAAAAAGGATTAAGTTATCTGTGGGAATATTTAACTCATCATACAAAATACCAGAGAAAAAAGAAGCGAAAATAACGGTTATAAAGGTGGTCAATGAAGAAATCCATAACAACAGTAAATTTTTTATTGAAGTTTCCTTTCCTTTATTCATCAAGAAGGAGGTCACCAATAACAATGTTAAGGTAATGCTTAAAAATATAAAAATATTTTGAAATGAGGACCAATATAAATTATAAATAGGATGCATTGTCAAAATCCTTTCTTCCGCTAAAATTTTTATTTGTATTCTCTAACATGATGTAAGCGTACACCATAACCTTTGTTATGCCTAGATAGAAGTTGACAAATTAATGAAAGTTTAAAATATAAGATTAAATTTATACACAACTAATGCTAAACAATTCATTTATTTAGGATATAGAGAATAAATGTAAGAAGACCCTTAATTTTTTTAAGCTGAGCCGATTAATAAAGTATACATATGTAATTGACTGCACGAAAAAAGATAGATCAATCTTTAATAGATTAATCCATCTTGCTTGTTCAAATATAATAGAAACATTAATTTTGGCGCCATTCTTTTGTTGGTTAGATCGACTAAACTCTAGGTGGTAAGTTTCGGCCAAAGACAAAAGCTAAAGCTGCAACGACTATGCCAACTACAATAAATAGTGTTCCAATAATTGGGTCGCCAGACTTAACAGGTCCAAAATAACCAAAAATGATGATAATGATACCAACAATTAATAAAATTTTTCCTAAAAGATTAAACATAGCGCATACCTCCATTACCGTATTTGTCTAATTAGTATAACAAAAAAAGGTGAGGGGAAATAATAATACGAATGCGATGGCAATAAAAAAATGAGTTAAGGAAAATAAAAAAGACCAAAATAATGGTACTTCTTTGACGATGGTAGTGGATTTGACTATACTAAACGTGAGCAAGGTTAGAACTTGTTCAAAAGTCTAAAAAAAGAAAGAAGGAGAGATTTGTGAGTAATTTATTTCCAGTAGGACGTGATTTCATGAATTTTGGCAGAAACTTTTTCGAAGACTCTTTTGATCACTTGTTAGAAAGTACATCGAACTTTAATGTAGACATTCGTGAGGAAGAACAGGCTTATATTGTAGAGGCTGAGTTACCAGGTATGTCTAAAGATTCTATTCAATTAAAGTATGAAGACAATGTATTGTCCATTGGCGCAACTCAAGAAGAAAGCAAAGATGAAAAAGATGATAAAGGCAATTACATTCGCAGAGAGCGTTCAACTAAATCCTTCAGCCGTCAATTTCTTTTAAAAAACGTCAAAGAAGAAGATATTGCTGCATCGTTTGAAAATGGAGTTTTAACGGTTACTTTACCTAAAAAAAATTCAGACGAAACAACTCCTAAACAAATTGAAATTCAATAAATAAGTACTAAAATATTAAGAGTAGTTGAGAGGAGGTTTCTCGGTTACTCTTTTTTACATATACATGTGGACTTTTTTACAAATTGTAAGTAAAAATAATTGAAAAAAGATGGCTGTTCTTTTACCATTAGAAGAATGATGTTAGTTGCTTAAAAATAATTTAATGAAGAAGTAGGAGAAAGTTTATGAAACCAAAATACGATCCACTGTTTGAACCTTTTACATTTGCATCAGGAGTTAAAGTTGACAACCGCCTTTTTATGGCACCAATGACGACGAATTCTTCATTTGAGAATGGCATGGTCACGACTGATGAAAAAGATTATTATAAAAGACGTGTAGCTGGCCTTGGCGCTGTTGTGACTTCGTGTGCTCAAGTCATGGAAAACGGACGCTTTGCTGGGTCATTAAGTGCAGCATCTGATAACCGGATCGACAGTCTTGCGGGATTAGCGAAAACGATTCAAGATGAAGGTCCCAAAGCTATCTTACAAATTTTTCATGTAGGAAGACTTGGATCAAAACGAACGTTAAGAGGTGAGCAGCCGGTCAGTGCAAGTGCTATCCCACTTGATGTTGAAGGAGCCGAAGTTCCTAGAGCATTAACAGATAAAGAAGTACGCGAATTAGTCGATGCTTTTGGACAAGCGACTAGAAGAGCCATTCAAGCTGGGTTTGATGGAATCGAATTGCATGGAGCAAATAATTATTTGATTCAACAATTTTTCTCTCCACATTCTAATCAAAGAGAAGATCACTGGGGTGGATCGCTTGAAAAACGAATGAACTTCCCTTTAGCTGTTGTCCAAGCGGCAAAAGAAGCGATTCAAACCTATGCTAAGAAGCCCTTTATTTTTGGCTATCGTATTTCTCCTGAAGAAATAAAAGAACCTGGAATCACGATAGAAGATACTTTGCAGTTAGTAGCTAAGTTAAAAGGACAAGGATTGGATTACATTCATGTATCGACAAACAAATGGACGCAAGGTTCGGTTCGTGATCTGTATGAAACGACACCCGTAGTCCAACGTATCCAAGAACATGTAGGTAGTGATTTTCCTATTATTGGAGTCGGCTCAATTATAACGCCAGATGATGCTGTGGAAACAATGGCATTAGGTGTACCACTTGTGGCGATTGGCCGAGAGTTAGTTGTTGAACCGGATTGGATTCAAAAAGTGAAGTTAGGAAATGAAACTGCTATCCGTAAAAAAATCAAACCTGAATACCGTGAAGATCTCACTCTGCCAGATGCCATGTGGGAGTATATCGAAAGCAGACCTGGTTGGTTCCCAATCGTGGATTAATAATTTCAATAAATCACCAAAAAGACTTTTCACTTAAGTGAAAGGTCTTTTTTATTAAAACACGAACATTAGTAATTAGATAAATATGAAATAATTCGCTTTTAAGTCTTTACATCATATTAATTTGAGGTTATACTACAAATGAATCATCAATAAACGAAGTATAATTAAATTTAAAAAATAAATGTTCGTATTTAATAGGAGGGTTATTTTGGAAGAAAGAATGAAACAACCAGCAGGAACAATTGTATTACCGAAAAGAGAAGGGAAGAAGGCAAAGGTCACACCAAAACTCGAATCAAATCTGATTTATCAAGTAGACGATAAACCAGGATTCCTCTTGATGACACTTTTAGGTTTTCAAAATATACTAACTGCTTTTGGTGGAATTGTTGCTGTTCCTTTGGTTATTTCCGGTATGGCAGGATTTGGAATTGCCGATACTTCTTATATGATCAGTGCAGCTTTATTGGGTTCTGGTGTTGTTTCAATCATTCAATCTAAAGGATTTGGACCAAAATGGTTTCGTGTAGGAGCCGGTCTTCCAACGATTATGGGAACCGATTTTGGATTTGTTGGTCCTGCAAATGCGGTCATCAACACAATGGGCGGAGGCATTGCCGGTTATTTCGGTGGAACTATGATGGGCGCCGTTTTAGAAATTATCTTGAGTTATTTTATTAAACCGCTAATGAAATTTTTCCCTCCTGTTGTTACAGGTACCGTTATTTCACTGATGGGATTAACGTTGATGCCTGTAGCATTCGACTGGGTGGCTGGTGGAGTTGGTGCAGCCAATTACGGATCGCCCCTTAATTTAGCAATTGCTACGATTGTATTTTTATTGATCGTTGTATTGAATCACTATGGCAGCGTCAAAATTGGACCTGCTGCTGTACTGATTGGTATTGTAGCTGGCTATATCATGTGTATCCCGCTTGGAATGGTAGACTTTAACCAAGTAGCTCAAGCCAATTGGTTCGCTATGCCACAATTATTTAAATATGGTGTTAATTTTGATTTAAAATTTGCGATTCCATTTATTTCTGGTTACTTAGTAACGGTTATCGAAACAGTGGGTGTGATGCAAACAATTGGAGAAGTAACAGAAACGAAATTAACTGATGATGATATTGCAAATGGTGTCCGTGCTGATGGTGTCGGTTCATTTATTGGACCTGCGATGGGATCTGGCCCAGTAGCTACTTTTAGTCAAAATGCTGGATTGATTCCCTTGACCCGTAATGCTTCTCGTTCTGTTGCGATTACTGCTGGTGTTCTCTTAATGGCAATGAGTTTCCTGCCAAAATTTGCAACATTGGTTTCTATTATGCCAATGGCTGTATTAGGTGGAGCAGGAGTCTTAATGTTCGGAAATGTAGCAGCATCTGGTGTTAAGTCGTTGTCACGTGTGAATTTTGACAACCGCAATTTGATTATTGTCGCTGCAGGTTTAGGAGTTGGACTTGGTGTAGCTTTTCGTCCTGAAGTGGTGGCTGGATTGCCTGGAATTCTTGGCGGATTGTTTTCATCAGGTATCTCAGCTGGAACAATTGTCACGTTAGTATTAAATATTATTTTAAAAGAAACTCCAGCAATGGAACCGCAAGAAGCTTAATAGAAAAAGCAAAACGTTCATCACTCTAGGTTATAGGTGATGAACGTTTTTTTTGTTGTAGGGGGATGCCACTCTTTACTGGAATGAAAGTTAGTTATCACTATAATAAGTCATTTTACGAGATAAATGACTCTGATAATTTAATTTTAAAACCATTCGAATTCGTTTTCTGGAATAGTTTTTTCCACACCATTCGTAAATCTGACTTGTTGTCATTAAATTATCAGGAAAGAGCAGTTTATATTCTTTTATACTTCGCTCAATTGCGGTTGTAATGGTTTCTTTGTGTCCGCATGCAGTACAAAGGTAATTTTGTCTAGTATCTGTATGACTAAGCGAAAAGCAAATAGAGCACAAAATACCTTTCTTCAGTTGCCCTAATTGATAGGTAGGTAGATTATCGGGACGATAATCTTCATTATGTAACTTTTTAAGTTTATTCGCTAGATTCGAATGTTCCTGTTTTATCGAGAAGTTTTGATTGGATAGAGCACTAAGATGTTTAGGCAGTTGATAAGAAAATAAAAAATGTTTATTAGGCTGGAGAGAGTAGAGAGTGAATTCCGGATTAATAAAGACAATAATTGGGTGTATGGGCAATCGATATCCTAGACGAAGCAGCACATTTTGTAAATAGGTCACACTTCTGTCAATTTGCCTTAATGGATTAAGAATTTGATAGCCTGATTCTGTGAAAAAAGAATCTTCCTTATAAAAGTAGGAACCAGCATAATTTTTTACTTCATATAAATAAATAGAATCATTTGTAATATAGAGGGAATCAATTTGAAAAACGGTGTCTCTATAATTTAGAACGAGATCATTTAGTGCAAGCCCTGATTGGTGAAATTGATTCATATAGAAATCGAATTTTTTTTCGCCGTCCCAACCTTTCACTTGATTCTCATACTTTAGCTTTTCTTCAACTGGTAAGTCCATACGAAAATTTAAAGATTCCAATACACGATGAGTAATCGACTTTGTTCGTTCTTTTAGTATCATTATTTTCGTACGCTCCTTAAATTTGATAGTTCTTTCTTAATATAAGAAAAAAATGGCGAAAATCGCTTTTTTTGTAAGATATTTTGTTCATTATAATGCTTCTTTCTTGTAAAGTGAGTACTCATGGAAGAATGACGAGGAAAAGAAGCTTCACTTATCCATGAAACTCCATTTAATGGACAACTGAAGCAAAAAAAATGACTCCACTTATCCATTAGCAACCTTTTCATGGAAGAGTGAACAAAAAAAATAACTTCACTTAGCCATTAAATGATATTTAGTGAGAGAAAAGAGTATTCTGAAACCAGCATTATAATCTGAATGCTGAACGTTTTTATTTTAGTAAAAAACGTGTAGAAGTGGTATACTGAAAACGATTTCTTATAGAGAAGAAAGAGGGTTGATGAATATGAAAAGAATGTTTTTAGGGAAAAGTGAGTTAATGGTACCGAATATTGCCTTAGGATGCATGTCGATGGGTAAACTATCACCTGACGAAGCTAGTAAAGTCATTAATAATGCGTTAGATTTGGAAATTGATTTTTTTGATTTAGCGGATATCTATGGTGGAGGAAAAGCTGAGGAAATATTTGGAAAAGTAATCGAAATGGATTCCACTATACGAGAAAAAATGCTGATTCAATCTAAAGTAGGGATTCGAAAAGGCAGTTATGATTTTTCGAAAGAGCATTTAATCACAAGTGTTGATGGTATCCTTAAACGTTTGCAAACGGATTACTTAGATGTATTGCTGTTGCACCGTCCAGATGCACTAGTAGAACCTGAAATCGTCGCTGAAGTTTTTGATGAATTAGAAAAAAGCGGTAAAGTCCGTAACTTTGGAGTCAGTAACCATAATCCTTATCAAATTGAATTATTAAAAAATTATGTTCAGCAACCTCTTGTTGCAAATCAATTGCAATTTAGTGTGATGCACACCGGAATGATAGACGCTGGAATAAATGTAAATACGAAATTTGATAGTGGCATCAATCGAGATGGCGGAGTGTTGGATTATAGTCGTTTGGAAGCTATGACTATACAAGCTTGGTCACCGATTAAAAGTGGTGGTGATATTTTTGTGGACAACAAGAATTATCCGGAAGTAAATGCTAAGTTGAAAGAAATCGGAGAACGGTACGGTTTATCTAATTCAGCTACAGCTATTGCTTGGATCTTGCGTCACCCAGCTAACATGCAGGCCGTTGTAGGGACTATGACTCCGGATAGATTAACGGACTACAGCAAAGCTTCCGAAGTGCGAATGACTCATGATGAATGGTATGAGATCTATCGAGTAGCTGGAAACGAAATGCCTTAAAAAGATAACGTGATTTTTTACAAATTGAATCGTAAAGAACCTCTTTTGATCAAAGATCAAAAGAGGTTCTTTTTTTATTAATTGAATAAGATGTGACAATCGTGAGAATAAATAAAAAAAGAAATTTAAATGCTTAAGAAAGAAGAAAAAATACCGATATGCTATTTAGTAAACGTTTAAATAAAAGTAGTGTTGAGAACTTCATATAAAACACGCGTAAAATGGAAAAAGTGTTCTAAGGAAGTTTTACATAAGGAGGAGCAATTGGTGAAGAATTTGCGCAAAAAGAAGAGTCCAAGGAAAAAAAGTATAAGAGTAATGATTATCCCTACATTGATCGCTATGATCACGATACCCATTATCATTTTATTAGTAATCAATTATTACAGCACGCAAAATTTATTATCTCAACGTGTTGAGCAAAGTGAAAAAAATCTATCAACGCAATTTACCACACAATTAGATTGGATTGGTCAAGAATTAGAAAATACCATTAATTCTTTAGCAGAGAAACCCGAATTTCAAGAGGTTGCTGAGGATGAAGAAGCTCAAGCTTTTGTTCAAGAAGAATTACAATTTGTTTTAAATAACAGTATGTACATAGGAAATGCTTATTATGCTCCTGAAAATCAAGGAGTACTTGGAACAGTTGAAAATTTAGCTTCAGACTTTGATGCTAGCGCAACAACTTGGTACCAAAGAGCGGTTGAACGTAATGGAGCTCTGATTTGGAGTGAACCTTACCGGGATGCAGTTACAGGAAGTATGGCAATGACGATTTCTAGAGCTATCATAGTAGATGAAGTTTTTTATGGTGTTTTGGCTATTGACTTAGATTTGACACGAATGAATACTTATTTAACATCAGTAAAAAATGGAAATACCGGACACTTTTTTGTGCTTTCTGAAACAGGGGATTATTTGATGTCTAATGATCCAAAGAAGATTGGGACAAATATTGGTGACAGTGAGTTGTTTAAAGAAGCAACTGAACAAACCGGTTACGTATATGCTGATAGCAACAATCAAGAGATTGGAAGTTATTACGCTAAAGTCAGTCGTCTGGGAATGACTGTTTATGGAGTGGTTGGTGAAGATGAGATGGCTAATGAAGTAGCTGCTACAAATAGAGCCGCTCTTATTGGTTTAGTGATCGGAATCATTATCGCAATTTTAAGTGCCTTACTTGCATCTAGATACGTTATGACGATTGCAGCAACGTTAACTAAAGCCTTCAGCAGAGTAGAAGCCGGTGATTTAACTACTGAAATTACTGGAAATGATTTACACATGTTACCAGATAAAAAATACTTTAAAGCATTTAGAAAAACGAAAGAGATAAATGAAACGAGCGATGAAATTGGACGAATTGCATTTGCATTCAATGAAATGATGGTTCAGTTTAGACAAATGGTTGGAGGCATCCAACAAAAGAGCAATCATTTGATGGATATGACCCAAACACTGAATGATATTTCTAAACAAACGACTTCAGCAACAGAAGAAGTGTCCGAAACCATCACGGGAATTGCTCAAGCTACAAGCATCCAAACTAAAGACACGGAAGATACAGTAGGGAAAATGGAAGAATTATCCAAAACTGTGGGTGAAATTGATCAAAATATTCAAAAAATGGGTCAACATACAGATGATACAACGATTGCCAATGGAAAAAACAATCAAATGATGTCTGAAGTTCATGATAATTGGGAAACAACGATCGATACTATGGCTAAGTTAGGCAAGAGCATTCATGCAGTAAACGAAGATATTCAAAACATTGAAAAAATCGTTAAAGTTATTGATGGAATAGCAGAGCAAACCAACTTATTGGCGTTAAATGCTTCAATTGAAGCCGCTCGTGCCGGTGAAAGCGGTAGAGGATTTGCGGTAGTTGCCAATGAAATCAGAAAGCTTGCTGAAAAAAGTGATGCATCGACAAAAAATATCGCAACTATTATCAAAGACATTCAAGAAAAATCAAATGAAATGGTTAATAAAGTCGAACAATCACATGCAGAAAGTGAAGTACAAACAAAAACAATCGATGAAGCTATTGACTCATCAAATAAAGTAACCGATCAAATGGATAAGTTGGTTGAAAGTATTTTAAATGTTGCCAATTTAGGTTTCGTTATTTCAGCTAAAAAAGATGAAACATTGGTGGCAATTGAAAATATTGCGGCATCAGCTGAAGAGAATTCTGCGGGGACGCAAGAAGTATCCGCAAATGCAGAAGAAATTTTAGCAACGATGGAAGAATTCTCATCAAGTATCGCTAAGTTAGAAACAATTGCAAATGAACTAAAAGAAGAAACGAATCAATTTAAATTACAATAAAGCAGGACGTAACAAATAGTTTAGGTGGCGTGCATTCTTGTGAAGAGTGTGCGTCAACCAATTAAGAGGAAATCTAGAGGAGTAGAGAATAATGGAAAAGTTTGTTATTTTTAGTAGTGGTGGTCAAAGCTTTGCCATTCCAATTGAAGTAACCGAAAAAATCATACATGTTGAAGGATTAATTAGAATTCCAGATACATCTAAGTATGTGTTAGGTGCAATAGATTATGATGAAACTGTTTTGCCAATCATTGATTTAAGAGAACGTTTCTTTCAAAATAAAACAGAATTAACAGCTGATACTAAAGTGATTGTTGTGAATTGGCAAGAGAAAAAAATTGGATTGGTGGTAGATAAAGTAACCACTATTCGTTCTTTTGAAAGTGCAGATCGTGAAATTTCAGAAAATGCAGCTCAAGAAGCTGCAAGTTATGTCATGGCTTTTATTCGAACAGATGATGGCATTATCTTACAGCTAGACGTGGACAGTATTTTTAATGAACAAGGGGAAAAAGAACTGGTATCCTTAATGAATAGATAAAAATGGTTAGAATTAGAGGAATGGTG
>NZ_JBEMBC010000009.1:0-61418 GCF_040274425.1 Carnobacterium sp. | reverse complement strand
GCCAGATGATTTTATTGCAACAGCTACTCAATTTACTGCGCAGTCCATTGTAGTAAATATTCGTGACTTTATGGATCACCAGTCGGATTTGATTATTGGTGGAGGAGGAAGTTACAATCCTGTTTTGGTTCAGATGATTAAAGAACAATTTCCTGGAAGAACGGTCCTTATCCAGGAAGAAGTCGGGTTTTCCTCAGAAGCGAAAGAAGCGATCGCAATGACCATATTAGCGAACCAGACCATTCATCATTTGCCAAGCAATGTTCCAAGTGCTACAGGCGCAACGAAACCTGTTATATTAGGAAAGATAACGTATTATCATTAGATTGCTTTCTTTTGAAAATTCCTGTATCTTTTGATTATACGAGGTGAAACAGCATGATTAGAAATAATATTTTGGGTCGAATTAAAAGTGTCCTTGATGATCTTCCTAATTCTGAGAGGAAAATCGGCGAGTACATTCTTACAAATCCTGAAGAAACAATCAAAATGACAACAGCTCAACTGGGAACAGCCGCAGAATCGAATTCGACCGCTGTTATTCGATTGTGCAACCGTATTGGAGTTAATGGATTTACAAAACTAAAAGTCGATCTATCCGCAGAAATCGTGTCAATAGATGAATCGGGTTATGCAGAAATAGAAGCGGATGAAACTATCAGCGATATTAAAAGTAAACTATTGGCTAATGCCTTTAAATCAATGGAAGAAACTAGTGCATTGATGAATGAATTTGACATTGAGCGTGTTGTTGAACTGATTGAGGCAGCTTCTATCGTTTATGTCTATGGAGTTGGAAATTCACGGATTATTGCTGAAAATATGGTTCAGAAATGGAGTAGAGTAGGCAAAATAGTTGTCTGCCCTACCGATAATCATCAATTGGTATCCATGCTAGGAGCAGCTCCAAAAAATGCACTGTTTTTTGGCATCTCCAATTCAGGAGAAACGAGAGAAATTATCGAACTCATCAAACTAGCCAAAAAAAGTTCCTTAAAAACCATTGGACTAACTCAATTCGGTCAAAATAGTATAGCGAATAAAGCCGATTATACAATTCAAACCGTAAAAACAATTGAGACAGACAATCAGTTTATTTCGAGCTCGCTACATGCACAACTCATTGCGATAGATGTTCTGTTTTACGCGTTTCTGTCTAAAAATTATATAACTAGTACTGAGAGAATCAAACAATCAAGAGAAGAAATGGATCAGTATAAGAATAGATAGCAAGATTAGTGATTTTATAAAATTTAGTTAGAGAGTACCTGAGATTGATTCGTGGGTATTCTTTTTTATTTAATTAAAATTATTCAACTTACAAAGTACTATTATTTTTGGATTTGTCTTTCTAGCAGGGTAAGCTATACTAATAAATAAAGATCTCATTGTATCAGTATTATAAATAGTCAAAATGATTGTATTCATGATGTTTGAAAAACATGGAAATAGGAGATTTGTTATGAAAAAACGCGAATTTGTAGTCCAAGATATATTAAGTAAAATTTATCAAGAACATTATTCAGAAGGTAAGTTGCCTACGCAAAGAAGTTTAGCTATTCAATATGAAGTTTCGCGATATACGATACAAGAAGCTATCAATAGCTTAAGTGATATTGGCGTAGTTCAAGTCGTTCAAGGGTCAGGAACATTTATCCGCAAAGATGCTAAACAAAATCCTTTAATTTATAACTCGTTGACAAGAAATTCCTATGATAGAATCAGTTCAAAAATAGTTTTTTTGGAAAAGCAACCTGCTTTAGAAGAAGACCGACAAATTTTTGAATTAGATGACGAACAATTTGTTTGGGTTTTTCAGCGTATTCGAATAGTAAACTATAAAATAACACAAATTGAGACATCGAAATTACCGGTTTCACTTTTCCCTGATTTAACTTCTAGTGTTGTTGAAGACTCTATCCAGAAGTATGTTCAGCAATCAGGGTATGATATTTCACATTATATAACGAGTTACACTCCCATTTTAATCACTAAGAAACAATCTGAATTATTGCTTTGCAAGAAAGGTACCCCAGCAATGAAAATCATTAACCGTGGTATTTTGAAAAGTGGACAAGTCTATGAATACAGTGAAGTAACAGCTATTGATTACTCATGTACGTATATTATTCCCTTTAATAAGGAAAGCCATCAAACTAGACAAAATGATTGACTGAAAAAGACCCAACCACATATTTTTGTATATGTAGTAAGGTCTTTGCTAGTTGTTGATTAAGGAGTAACGATTGTGCCATCTGGTGTACGGCTTTGTGTCCATTCATGTGGGCGATAGACAATTGGATACTCTTCAGCTAATTCTTCATTGAAGTCAACACCAATTCCAGGTTTATCAATAGGATAAAAGTAGCCTTTATCAGCTACTGGTACATGTGAAAAGAGGCTGGCTGTATTTTTAGGTACTAGTATATTTTCTTGAACTGCAGCATTATGAAGATGGATGTTCAAGTGTGTATTTACAGCAATACCAATGGGTGTGATATCAGATGGAGTATGCCAAGCCATCCGGATTCCCATAGCATCACAAAAATGCGCTAATTTAATAGCAGGTGTGATTCCACCTAATTGTGAGACATGTGCACGCATATAATCTATCTCACGGTTTTTAACTAGAGACTGCCATTCCATTGGGTTATTAAATAATTCGCCGGTAGCAATTGGCGTAGATGACTGAGAACGAATTTGTTTTAGCCATTCATTTTGATCAGGTGGTAATAGATCTTCTAAGAAAAATAAATTATATTCTTCAGATTTTTTAGCAAATTGAACGGCTTGATTTGGATAAAGGCGTTCATGGACATCATGGAGCATTTGGAATGAGTTGCCATATTTATTTCGAATAGCAGCAAACATTTTCAAGGTTGTATCCATGTATTGGTATTGATCAAAATAAGAACCTTCAGAGGTATTTTTAGGCGTATTCAATTCAGTAGCTGGCCCGCCATAAAAACCTAATTGACAGCGGATGTATTGGTAACCTTCTGCAAGGATACTGTCAATTTCTCCGTAGAGATCATCTAAATTGTCTGCTACGGCATGGGTATAACTGGCAATAGCATCTCTAGATTTCCCACCTAATAATTGATAAAGTGGCATATCACATAATTTTCCTTTAATATCCCAAAGAGCCATATCTACTCCTGAAATAGCGTTGTTAATTACTGGCCCGTTTCTCCAATAAGAGTTAACCGTCATCATTTGCCACAAGTCTTCAATATTATTAGCATCTTTACCGATTAGTAGAGGCTTTAAATATTCATCAACCATACCCTTAACCGCTAATGGGCGTTGTTGGAAAGTTGCACAGCCATAACCAATGACTCCTCTATTTGTTTCTACTTTTACTACTACTAGATTATGTCGATCTGGTTTGATGGTATAGCTTTTGATATCTGTGATTATCGTTGGTTTCATGTTCAAACCTCTTTTCCTTTTTTTAAGACTACATGTATATTGAAACATGTAATAGGAGCGACTGTCAATTTGGTATGAAAAGATGAAGGTATATGAATAAAAACCAGTCCAATAATAAGTTAAAATCCTAAAAATACTGTTATATCAAAGGATTATTCTGCTTTTTTCGTATTTAGGACTGTTTTTATAATTTAGCATAATGTGCTATTATTCAAGTTGTAAACGGAAACAAAAAATAAACAGAGAAAAAGGGTGGGAAATCAAATGAAAAAAGAAGAGGTTGCAAAACAAATCATTCAACATGTCGGCGGCGAAACAAATATAAATAATGCTTGGCATTGTATGACTCGTTTAAGATTTAATCTTAAAGATAAAGAAAAGATAAACTATAAAGAATTAGAAAAGATACCTGGTGTAGTAGGTACAAAATTTCAAAGCGATCAGTTGCAAATTGTTATCGGGACAAATGTAGCGGATTATTATGAAGTATTAGCTAAAGAATTAGGTATCGAAAATGAATCAGACAGCAACAATAATCAACAAAGTGAGAAAAAAGGCTTAGTTTCTTTATTTATGGATACGGTTTCTGGCGTTTTTGGTCCGATTGTTCCGGCAATTGCTGGAGCTGGTATGATAAAAGGGTTGATGGCTGGTCTAGTTGCTTTGAATATTATTTCTAATGAAACCCCGACTTTCCAAGTAATTGATATGTTAGCTAGTGGAGTATTTACGTTCTTACCATTTTTTGTAGCAGCTTCTGCAGCACGTATTTTTAAAACCAATCAATACCTAGCCATTGCAATTGCTGCAACATTACAATTTCCAACAATGACTGCAGCTGCAGCATCAGGCGAAATCTCAAGCTTTATGCTTTTCGGCATCCTTCCTGTACCCGTATTTAACTATGCCGGAACGGTCATTCCTATCATTTTTGCTGTTTTAGCACTAAGTTATATTTACCGGTGGGTTGACAAAGTCTTACCAGAAATCTTACGTACCGTATTTACGCCAACGATTTCATTATTTGTTGGAGGATTATTTGCCTTAACGGTAATAGGTCCTATCGGAATCTATGCTGGTAATCTGCTTGCTGCTGGAGTGAGTTGGTTGTTTACTATTTCTCCAATTTTAGCCGGAGTGGTAGTTGGGTTGATCAGACCCATTGCTATCCTTACAGGTTTACATCATGCTATGACGCCAATTGCGTTGCAAAACTTTGCTAATCAAGGTTACGATATGTTAATGCCGATGATGTTTATGGCTAATATGGCGATAACCGGTGCAACGATTGCATTATATAAAAATGTTCAGACAAAAGAAGAAAAGTCGATTATCTTATCAGCAGCATTTTCAGGTTTGTTAGGTATAACTGAGCCCGCTTTATTCGGGGTATTAACTAAGTATAAAAAAGCGTTTCTTGCAGCGACTATTGGTAGTGCAGTTTCGTCAGCTTTCATAAGTTTCTTTGGAGTAAGAATCTATGGTTATATTTTATCAAGTATTTTCAGTTTACCGGCTTATATTGGTCAATATTTTATTTATGCAGTATTAGGAATTATCATTGCAATTGGAATTTCGTTTGCCATTACTAGTTTTTTAGTACCAAAACAAACAGTAGAGGAAAGTTCAAATGAAGTCCAATTGAGTGCAGTTACGGATGGCTTGTACATTCCTTTAGAAGATGTAAATGATGATGTATTTTCAACAAAAATGGTTGGTGATGGATATGCTATGAAATCTACTTCAGGTGATATCTATTCTCCAATATCTGGTAAAATTAAATCTATTTTCCCAACAAAACATGCAGTTGGGTTAGTAACAGAAAATGGACTTGAAATTCTTGTTCATATGGGAATTGATACTGTGAGTTTAGATGGAGAAGCATTTGATATCTTTGTCAAAGTAGGAGAATCTGTAACGTCTAAGACAAAAATTGCTCATGTCAATTTAGAAAAAGTTAAACAAGCACAAAAAGATGACACAATTATTGTCGTCGTAACCAATATGGATAAAGTTCAAAGTTTATCTGGTGAACAGAATCTTGAAGGAGAACATCTTGCAGGAAGTACTTTAGGAAATGCTATTTTATCTTAAAAACTAAACTGTTAATACTATTTAAAGGAGCTTAAAGAATGAAAAAGATGAATATTTTACAACGAATAGAAGAAGCGGGAGTCATAGCTGTTCTTAGAGGTGAAACGAAAGAAGAAGTTTTAAAAACGAGTCATGCGGTTATTAAAGGCGGAATTAGGAGCATAGAATTAACCTTTACTGTTCCAGAAGCTAATGAAATCATAAAAGAATTGGCTCATTATTACAAAGACTATGATGATGTGATTATTGGAGCTGGAACAGTACTAGATGCAACAACCGCTCGCTTAGCCATTATGGCTGGTGCTCAATATATCGTCAGTCCAAGTTTTAATCCAGCTACTGCAGAAATGTGTAATCTTTATCAAATCCCTTACTTGCCGGGTTGTATGACGATCACTGAAATGGAAACAGCTCTTAAAAGCGGTGTTGATATTGTCAAATTATTCCCTGGAAGTGTGTATGGTCCTAGTGTGGTTAAAGCATTTAAAGCTCCATTGCCGTATTTAAATATCATGCCTACAGGTGGAGTCACCATAGACAATATGGCAGAATGGTTCAATGAAGGCGTAGTGGCTGTTGGCGTTGGAGGAAACTTATTAGAACCAGCAAAAACAGGAGAATTTGATAAAGTGACAGATTTAGCAACACAATATATGAATAAATATCACGAAATAAAAGGACAAAGATAATATGGGGAAAGTTGTAACATTGGGTGAAATCATGATGCGACTCTCAACAAATCCTGGAGAACGATTAGCACACGCTCAACAACTTGAGGTTTGTTATGGAGGCGGAGAAGCCAATGTAGCTATTTCGCTTGCTAACTATGGTCATGAAGTAGCCTTTGCCAGCAAAGTTCCCAATAATGCTTTAGGCCAATCCGTTAAAAAATTTCTGAATAGTTATGGAGTATCGACTACACATTTACTTTTTGGTGGTCAGCGTTTAGGATTGTATTATATGGAAGCTGGAGTAGGTAAGCGGTCAGCAGACGTGATTTACGACCGAACAGGCTCTAGTTTTGCTGCTATAACAGAAATTGAGTGGGATTTAGATGCTCTTTTCGAAGGCGTCGATTTATTTCATATCTCTGGAATTACACCAGCTCTTTCAAAAGAATGGAAGCAACTGACAATAGACTTAATCAAAACGGCTAAGAAGACTGGAGTTAAGATTAGTTTTGATATTAACTATCGTTCAAAATTGTGGAGTTTAGAAGAAGCAAGGGAAATAATTAAACTAATTTTGCCGTATGTAGATTATTGTTCAGCTGGAGATATGGATGCCAGGTATCTTCTGAATATTTCCGAGTATAGTGAAAATAATGATAATAAAAATGCAATGATTTATTATTATCAAGAAATGCAAAAACTGTTTCCTAATATTGAAGTTTTTTACTCAACCAAAAGAATCATTCATTCAGCAACTGAAAACGATTTGACCGGTAATTTATGGATAGAAAAAAAATATTATGAGTCTGATTGTCATAATATAAATCCTATTATAGACCGTATAGGAGGTGGAGACGCCTTTTCTGGTGGCGTTTTGCATGGTCTTCTATGCCAAAATGATCCTCAAACGATTATAAATTTTGCTACAGCAGCATCTGCGTTGAAACATACAGTTAATGGTGATTGTAATCAATTTAGTGTTTCTGAAGTAAACGATTTTTTAGAAACAGGATCTGGTAAAATAAATCGTTAAAGTCAAACATTTTTTAATAATCTATCTTATAAGAAATGAGACTATATTATTTGTAGATGAATAATATAGTCTCATTTCTATGTATTATCTCATTAAATAAATTTAATCATGAAAAGATAGAATTAGATAAATAAATTAGTAAAAAGCACCTACCCACATACAAAGTTGTGGTAGGTGCTTTTTGGTACTTTCTGATTAGGGAGTAATCATAGTGAGAGCAATCAATTTAGTGTTCAGAAGTAAAACGTTTTTTGGAAACAAGATACGGGAACACTTATGATTTAAGGGAAGTAGCAGTTTATACCATATTATAATCTCTTATTCGAAGAGCCCTTGATTTTCTAAATGTACTAACATATTGTATATCCCTTCATGGTTATGGCTATCGGTCGTGTAATTAGCTTGTTGTTTTGCGTAATTAAGTGCATTACCCATTGCAACTGAATATTTTTTATTTTTGAACATAGAAATGTCGTTTTCACTATCACCAAATACCACTATTTCATCATGTTGGAAGTTCTGTTTTTCCATAATGAGATCTAAAGCATTTCCTTTTGTAATATTTTTATTTGTGATCTCCATTTTACGTTCATCTGAAAATACATATTCATATTGGTCATAAATAGGATGATTTTTTAAAGTATCCCGAACGAAGGACATATAAGCTGGTTCTTGAACTACGGATATCTTATTGCAAGAACTTGGCGTATCTGCCAAGTTGCGAATCATATATTGATTTGGGTAACCATCACGAGTATCGCATAACCAACCGTGCATTCCACCCATCCAAGGGTAATCATCTGGAAGACGCATCTCTCCGCGGATATTCCGTTTAATGGTGTAAATTTCATCGGGTAAATAAGTATAGATCGTATCATCTTGACTGTATTGCAATTCTACCGTAAAGAGAGAAAAGAAATGATTGATCTCATTAATAAATGAGTGTTCTAATTGGCCGATTCGTTCACGTTTAGCTGTTTGCACATGATAAATGGAAGTACCATTAACATCAATCATCAAACCAGCATATTCATCCATACGCAACTTTAAAGCATCCGGTAATAAGCGGATATAGCTACGGCCACTTGCCAAAATCAATTTAATACCTTTAGTTTGTAGCTCCATCAATTTACTGAACGTTTTTGGTGCTATGTTATTGTCCGAAGTAAGCAGAGTTCCATCCATATCACATACGATTGCTTTAATTGTCACCGCTTTGCTCCTCCTTTTTTTGTAACAGCCAATGCTTTTCGGATTTTTTCTAGGGATTCTTTATTTTTTGCTTCATCATGATACATCATTGCTACATATAGAATATCAATAATCGTTAAATAAAGAATTCGTGAAGTGAGTGTTTCTGATTGAAAAGCTGATTCTTCTGAATCTACAACAAACGATATGCTCGAAAGTTTAACTAAATCAGTATGGTGATTGCCTGTTAAGATAATAATTTTGACTTGATTATTTCGCAAAATTTTTGCCACTTCAATCGTTTCGATAGTCTCTCCAGAGTGTGAAAATAAAAAAACACAATCATTAGGACCGAGTTTTGTTGCATAGCTTAGTTGCATGTGGTAATCAGAAATGTAATTGCAGTGAAACTTTGTCCGCAAGAATTTGTGGTAGCTGTCTAAAGCGATTACTGATGAAGCCCCTTGTCCAAAAAAGTGAAGGGTCTTTGAATCGTATATTAAATTTAATGCCTGATTAATTCTCTTTTCATCTAGTGATGCAATCAAGTTGTCTAAGGCGAGTTTATTCGAATGAACTAATTTTTGTGCAATAGCGTAGGAAGAATCTTCTTTACTAATGTCAGAAAAAACGGTTAATTCGTTTTTTCGTCCTTCTATTGCTTGGAAATTAGAAGCCACTGAAATTTTAAAATTAGGGAAGCCGTCATAACCAATTTTTTTAACAAATTTGAAAATGGTAGCTTCAGATAATCCAGTGTCAGATGCTAAATTGGAAAGGGTTTTATTCACGACCTCATTTCCAAGTGCAATAAAATGATCTGCTATGACTTTCTCCGTATCATTAAAACTTTTCATATGCGGACGTAGTAGTTTTTCTAAATAATTGTAAGCCATACAGCTTCAACTCCTTTTAAAACAGTATACTACATTTTTTGATAATAAAAAATATTTTTTATAGTAAGCCTTTACAAATAAAAAAAATTTGTTATACTTGGAACTATAAAAGTCATAGAGGAGGAGAGGTCTTGAAAGTAGGCATTATTGGTTTAGGAAAGATGGGATTGAACTTAGCGTTGAATTTGCAAGAAAATAATATCGATGTTATTGGTTATGATGTTTCAACCCTAGCACGCCAAAAAGCTTCTGAGAGTCATTTATCTATCGTAAATTCACAAGAAGAGTTGCTACAAAAATTAGAAGATAAAAAAATCATCTTCTTAAGTACACCTTCAGGAGAAATCACTAATACATTAGTGATAACGCTTACTAATGAATTGCAATCAAATGATATTTTGATAGACGGAGGAAATTCGTATTTCAAGGATAGTGTGAAAAATTATGAACTAGCTAAAGAAAAAGGGATTGGTTTTCTAGATTGTGGTACGTCAGGAGGAATGGAAGGCGCACAAGAAGGAGCATGTCTAATGATTGGAGGAGATGCGGAAGTTTTTAACCAAGCAGAGGAAGTTTTTGCTGCACTAGCTTGTCATAAAGGGTATCTGTATACCGGAAAATCTGGTAGCGGACATTATTTAAAAATGATCCATAATGGTATTGAATATGGAATGATGCAAGCTATTGGTGAAGGATTTGATATTTTAAATGCAGGTGGCTATGACTACAACTTCGAAAAAGTGGCTTCTGTATGGAATCACGGTTCAGTTATCCGTTCATGGTTGATGGAATTGGCAGAAGAAAGTTTTGCAAGTGATCCTAAATTGGACGATATCAAAGGTATCATAGATGCAAGCGGAGAAGGGAAATGGACAGTAGCTGAGGCACTCGATTTAAATGTACCTGTCCCCGTTATTTCAAGTTCATTATTTGCTCGCAATGCATCAAAAATTGATGATAGCTTTTCTGCAAAAGTTGTGGCAACGATGCGTAATCAATTTGGTGGCCATGATGTTACGAGAAATGAGGGACAATAAAAATGAGTGGAAAGAATAAAATTGCAATTGTAAATTCAAGTAGTTTCGGAAAAGTCTTCCCAAACCATTTAGAGCGACTGCATCGATTAGGAGAGGTAAAAAGTTTTACTTTTGATGGCGATATAGATGGAAAAACGTTAGCGGAAGAATTGAAAGGCTTTAACATGATCATTGCTAGCGTAACACCTTTTTTTACACAAGACTTTTTTGACCATAAAGATGAATTAAAGTTAATTACGAGACATGGAATTGGCTACAATAATATTGATTTAGAAGCAGCCAAGAAACACAATACCATCGTATCTATCGTACCAGCTTTAATTGAACGAGATGCGGTTGCAGAAAATAATATAACCAACTTATTAAATGTCATGAGACAAACAAATTTAGCTTATCAAAGTGTTGTACAAGACAAATGGGAAAAAAGAGCTCAATTTGTTGGTCATGCACTTGGAGGGAAAACGGCAGGTGTTATTGGAATAGGGAACATTGGAAGTCGAGTTGCTGAAATTCTTCATTATGGTTTTCGTTGTGAAGTGCTTGGATATGACCCCAATAAAGACAAAGTGGAGATTGAAGCATTTGGTGCAAAAAAAGTGGAGCTAGATGAGTTGTTAGAAAAAGCTGATGTCATCTGTATATGTGCCAGTTTAACAGACGATAACTATCATATGCTCTCTAAGGAAGAGTTCTCTAAAATGAAAGACAATGTCTATTTATCTAATACTGCTAGAGGGGCATTGATTGAGGAAGACGCACTGATACATGAATTGGAAGTTGGCAAAATTGCTGGTTTTGCAACAGATGTACTAGAAGTTGAACCAGGACGTGCAAATCATCCTTTTCTCGGATTTGAAAACGTTATCATTACGCCTCACACTTCAGCATATACAATGGAATGTCTTGAAGGTATGGGAAATAAATGTGCAACTGATTGTGAGAGGAGCGCAGAAGGTCTTCTTCCAAAAAGATCAGTGCAAAAGATTAGTTCTTATTTAAAGTAGAGAGGAGGTGTATAAATGATTAAAGATTTAAATGTGAAAGTTGGACCACAGTTTTATCGATACAGTGAAGGAGCAATAGACATCATTCCTGAACTACTTCAAGAACATGCTGCAAGTTGTATCTTAATTGTACATGGAGGCATTTCTTGGGAAAAAGCAAAACCTTTCTTAACTAAAGTGATAAATTTAGATAAAAAAATTATCTATGAGCAATATAAGGGAGAATGCAGTTATAACGAGTGTTACCGTATTGCAGAAATTATTAAAAAAAATAAGATTGATTTTGTCATAGGAGTCGGCGGAGGTAAATTATCCGATTTAGTTTTACATGCCAGTCATTTAACCAATACTCAATTTGGAATTATTCCGACACTGGCAAGTAATTGTGCACCATGGGCACCGCTTTCTGTTATGTATAAAGACAATGGTTTAGCAGAAGGAAAAACAGAACATGTCAAACGACAAGCTGCTTTCCTGATTACTGATCCGGCACTAGTGATTGATTCACCCGTTAATTATTTTATTGCTGGAATTGCGGATACTTTAGCAAAATGGTATGAGTCGGACTTGATTTTGGAACAAGAAGAGTTTAGTGATGAACCGTTTTTACAAATGGCGCGTTATGCTGCTCGTATGTGTAAAGAAAAAGTGTTGACGGAATCTGAAAAAGCAATTGAGGACATGAAAGCAGGGAATATTTCAGATGAATTTGTTCATATTTCAGAGATTATTTTTGCTATAGCTGGTTTGGTGGGTGGCTTGGGTGATAAATATGCACGAAACACTGCTGCGCATTCTATCCACGACGCTATATCCGCTTATCTGCCAGAGGTACATGTGTACTTGCACGGTGAAAAAGTGGCTTATGGTATTCTTTATCAGCTAGCTTTAGAAAAAAAATGGTCTACAATTGATGAATTAATTCCATTTTATGAATCGTTGCATTTACCAAAATCATTGACAGAGATGGGTGTATATCCTATGGCTGAAAGTACTTTAAGCAACATTGTAAAATTAATTGACAACAAGAAAAAAGTTCATTTGCTGCCGTTGAAAGTAAATGAAGAAACGTTAACCACAGCACTAATTGATTTAGAAAATTATTTGAATAAATAAGGAGGTAATAAAAAATGGAAACATTATCAATATGGCAAAGTCTGATTATTGCACTATGGGTCGCTGCAATAATGTCAAGATCATTTTTAGGTGGAGCTACGTTAACGCTACGTTTTTCTCCATTGATGACCGGTTTAGTAGTTGGGGTCGTAATGGGAGATATTGCAGGAGCCATGGTTATAACTGCAGCTATTCAGTTGATTTATATGGGTGTATTCTCTCCAGGTGGTACGATGCCTTCTGAACCATCAATTGCTGCAGCTATTGCAGTTTCAGTGGCTTTGTTGGGAGATCTTACTCCTGAGGCCGCAATCGCTGTTGCCGTTCCAGTAGGCTTATTAGGATCTTATCTTTATCAATTCCGTTTCTTTATCAATACTTTTCTTGGAAAAGCTACGGATAGAGCCGTTGAAAGCTTGAATCACAGTGGAATTTCTCGCTCTGTTGTCCTTTATCCAACGATTGCTTCTTTCCTCTTATTCGTTCCACTAGTGTTTATCGCTTTGTATTGGGGAGCTCCAGTAATTGCTGATGTTATCACAACTTTAGAAGGTACAGTATTTTTACACATTCTTGAAGTTGTAGGTGGCGGACTAGCAGCAATTGGTATTGCTACAACTATTTATGTTATTGGTCGTCGTGATTATATGGTGTTTTTCCTGTTAGCTTACTTCATAAGTGTGATCTTCAAAGATTTAAATATCACAATGGTAACTTATGCTATTTTAGGTACACTTGTTGCGGCAATATTTGTACTTAGTCGTAATAATACTGCAACTAAATCTTCGGCAGCTGACTCAACTTCTGCTGGTGAATTTGATGATGATGACGATGATTTTTAAAAAAACGACAAGTGAAAGGAGAACTAAAAAATGACTACTGACATACAAAAAACAACTTCTATTGAAAATAAAAAAGAAACAGTACCTGAAGAAATTTCAAAAAAGGATATTTCTAAAGCTTACCTAAGATGGCACTTTGCAAATGAGATCCCTCATTCGTTTGAACGTTATCTTGCACCATCATTACTATACGGTATGATGCCAGTTTTGCGAAAGTTATACAAAGAGGATGATGCTTTACGTGCGGCATATAAAAGACAATTATTGTTCTTTAATACCCAATTAACTTGGGGCGGTGGAATCATAACAGGTCTAATGTCTTCAATGGAACAAGAACGGGCAAAACAAGAGCACAACAATGAAGAAATAACGATGACAGATGATTTAATGTACAATACTAAGGCAGGTTTAATGGGAGCGTTATCTGGTATTGGGGACTCCATTGACTCAGGAACGGTACAATATATATTTATTGCTATTGCTATTCCTTGGGCTCAAAATGGTCTAGCTTTAGGAGCTTTATTCCCATTCATTGCTTTTGCAACCTATCAATTATTAATCGGTTTATTCTTTGCACGTCAAGGATTTGTTATGGGTAGAAGTGCAACAGGGTTAATGGAAAGTGCAGGAGTTCAAAATGCTATCGAATTGTTATCTATCTTAGGGTTGTTCATGATGGGGATTCTAGCTGGAAACTATGTAACGGTCTCCTCTTCCTTAGAATTTGCGATATCTGGAAGGCCGTTTATACTGCAAGAAACACTGGACACTATCCTACCAGGTTTACTACCTCTGGTAACCGTTATGGGAATATATTGGTACTATGTCAAGAAGGGATTAAAAGTCACAAGAGCACTAGTATGGTTAACACTAATCTTAATTGTATTAGCTGCAATTGGAATATTATAAAAAAATAATAACAGAAACAACTATCAGAAAGGAAGTTGAAATTAATGGGAGTAGTAAATTTAGCACGTGTAGATGAGCGTTTAATTCATGGACAAGTAATGCTGACACTATCTGGACGCGATGGAGTAAATTCATTATTTGTTGTAGATGATGTTGTAGCAAAGGATAAATTTATGAAAAGTTTGTACAAAAGTGCTGGAGGACGTACTGGACAGAAAACAATTGTTATGACTCTAGACAAATGTAAATACTATTGGGATGAATTTGCATTCAAAGAATATAGTTGTATTTTGATTTCTAAAACAATAAGTGTCATATATGAGTTAGTAAAGTATGGTGTTCCAATGAAAGAAATAAATATTGGAGGCATTGCTCAAAAAAATGAAAATGATATTTTTGTTACAAAATCAGTCTATTTAAATAAAGAAGACGCTTTAAAATTAAAAGAGCTAAACGAAGAGTACAATGTAGAAAATATCTATTTCCAAGCTACTCCTTCTGCTCCAAAAACTAATTTGAAAGAAGTTTTGGCAAAATTTAATTTATAATAAGTAAGGATGATAATTGATGGAACAAGATGAGCAATTAGAAGATTGGTATGTTCGCTATCATTCAATTTTTGGTAAGCGCTATACTCGGAAACGAAAAGATCGTTTTTTAGAAAGTTTAACAGCTGATATACGTCAATTTCGATCAGATGTTGAGCTGGATACCTTTAAATTGAATGAAAAAGATATTGTGGAATATAAAAATCTTTATGTTGGAGATATAAAAAAGGCGAATACTATTATTTGCACCTATTATGATACCCCAGCCGTTCATCTTGGACCGTATCAATTTTTCAATGTAGAAAGTCGAGCGAAGAATACAATGTTGTTCATTTTGCTTTCTTCTGTTTTTTATCTTCTTATTGGATTGTTTTTCACATGGAAAGTTGCTATGCCGGTATTTCAAACAAATAATTTAACAAGTTTCCTTTCTCTGCTTTGTATTTTATTTTATGTTCTCTATTTTTACTTTTTGAAAAGTGTAGCTAGAGGATGGCCGAATAAGCATAATTTGATTCGAAATACATCTTCCGTTTTAATGCAACTCTATTGTACAAAACAGTTTAAAAATAAAAAGGTGGCATTTGCCTTTTTAGATGCAGGTTGTACTAATAATTCTGGCTTAGAAAAAGTCATGGACAAAAGTGATGCAGTTATTTGTATGTTAGATAGTATTGGATCAGAAGAAAACTTGTACCAAGTGATGAGTAACCGCGAATTGTCCATTTCTAGAAATTCAGTTGAAACAGTAATTTCACCTGATATCACAAATGATCGCTTACTGTACGTCATTAGTGGTAGTAAAGAAGAAGATAGCTTTACCTTGAGTAAAAAAGAGTTAAAACAGAATAAACTAAGTGATACGAATATGAATGAAGTAGTACTTTTTTTGGAACAACTAGTTGGGAGGAATAGTAAATGATTGGAATTATCATTGCTACTCATGGAAAGATGAGTAATGGTATAGTCAGCGCAGCAGATTTGATTATAGGTAGCACAGAAAATATCAAAACGTTAAATTTGTTTCATGAGGATAATGTTCAAGATTTAAATAAAAAATTTTTAGAAGAAATAAAAGCGGTCGATCAAAATGAAGGTGTCATTATTTTTGTAGATTTAGCAGGTGCCAGCTTGTATAATCAAGCCGTCTTAGCTGTAAATTCACTTACAGATGAACAACAAAAGAAAATTCATGTTATTGCAGGTGTCAATTTACCCATGGTCATCGATGCTATTAATCAACGAATGATTGGTTCTTCTATACAAGATGCGGTTGCTTCAGTAATCAACGAAGCACAGCAAGGAATTGTATCATGGTCAGCTGAAGATTCTAATACAGATGATGAAGAAGAAGAGTTCTAAAACAAAAAGCAAATCTTCTATACGAATAGTATAGAAGATTTGCTTTTTTTTAGGTTATATTGCATGAAAGAAAATTTTATGTCGTCATTCAGGGCAACATTTGGAATAAAGCCTAACCTACCTTACAAAGTTGATACGAATATTGAGTCTATTATTAGCTATAAAGGTTCTTCCACATAATAGGATACGAAAATCAGTGCGAATTGTTTACTAGAAGTGTGCTACTTCATAATTCAGTATAGGAATTTGAGCAAATTACGAAGTATCAGAGTCCTATCTCATTATTGAATAAGAAATCGAAAGAGTTTTATTAGCTAGACCCTATCTAGCTAATAAGTGGTACTAGAAAGTGACATTGATTACTCGTTAGAAGTGGTTTACCTCATAATCGGGCTAAAAAATGAATTTGCATTATGAAGTAACTTGTTATTTAATCGAAAAATAGCTTAAATTACGTATAGTATATATGAGAAATAAAAATAGGAGTGATAGATGGATGGCCTTTAAAGAGAGAGAAAAACCGTTTCGATTATTAGTCATGGAGTCTTTGGCAAATCGAATGAATTTGTCAAGAGATGACCGTAATAAATATGCGAACTGGGTAAAAGGATACAATGGGGAAGTAAAGTTTGATTCTATAACAAAACTATTGAAATGTGAGAGTCTAGTTCTAAATGATTTGTATTTAACGGTGAGAGGGAAGAGATTTCAACTTGATACTTTGGTAATTACTGCAAAGTGTCTTTTTATATATGAAGTGAAAAATTTTGAAGGCGAATATTATTACGAAAACGAAAAGCTGCACTTTGAACGAACTAAAAAGGAGGTGTTTGATCCTCAATATCAAATCAAAAATGCGGAATCAGCATTGCGTCAACTAGTGGATCAAATGGGATATAATTGGATTATTAAGAAGCTGGTTGTCTTTGTAAATAACGATTTTACTTTGTTTCAAGCTCCAAGAGATAGTGGAATAGTGTTGCCGGGAATGATAAAATCACACTTTTCAATGGTTAATGAAATTTCGGGAAGATTAAATCAGAACCATTACCGTTTTGCCGAAGAAATCAAACCGATGCATATGGAAGATTTTTCTTTACATAATGTACCTTACTATGAAAATGAGTTGTTAAAGAAAGGAGTTACTTGCTTTTATTGTGGTTCTTTTATAGAAATATTCACAAAAAATAGGACGTGTATATGTAAATACTGTAGCAAAGAAGAGGTCGTCTCACAAACCGTTATTCGGCATGCACAAGAATTTATACGATTATTTCCAGAGAAAAAAATTACTACAACAGCTATCTATAAATGGTGTGATAACCGGTTGTCTATTTGCCGAATTAGATATGTTTTCAACCAACATTTAACAGCTAAAGGAACAGGTAGATGGAGATATTATGAATTGAAAAAATAGACAAATTTCACAAACAATTCGTTTAAAGGCGATTTGACCGTGCAAAATATTGAATATTTTAATTTTGATTGTGCTTTCATTGGTGCAGACGGAGTTGATAGTAAATTTGGTTATACTACATCTGATTTGAGTGCGGCATTTAAGATAAGAAAAATAATCGAAAAATCGCAAGAAGTTCACTTATTTTTATCATTCATTATAAATTGGCTAAATTTAGGGTATGATGGATAAGGTATAAATAATTATTTAGAACTTTGGAGGATATAAATTTAATGGTAGAACTTATGGGAATGTTAATTGGTATATATATTATAGTATTTGGCATGGTAATCTTAAAAAATTATATGGAATTTAATGATTCGAACTATCAAAAAGCCAGTCATCATACATTTTGGCAAACTTTTTTTAATAAAGGAAATATGGGTGAATATAATATATATCGTACTCTTGAAAAAATAAAAGGGACAAAATTAATATTGACGAATCTTTATATTCCTAAAGAAGATGGAAGTACGACTGAAATTGATTTAGTGATTATTACAAATTTTGGTTTTTTCGTTATAGAATCAAAAAATTATAGTGGATGGATTTTTGGAGATGAAAAATACCGTAATTGGACGCAAACTTTTCCAAATAAAAAGAAATTCAAATTTTTTAATCCTATTTGGCAAAATAAAGGACATGTTAAAGCATTAAAAGAAGTTTTGGATATTACTGATGAATCATTGATGCAGTCGTATATCGTTTTCAGCAATAATTGTGAATTAAAGAAAATTACAGTAACTAGTCCTAATGTTTCTGTTATGAAACGAAATCAAATGAGAAATAGTTTGAAAAGAGACTTAAGAAACTCTGCACCTAAATTAACTTCAGAGGATATAAAAGCCTATTTTCAAGTACTTAAACCTTTTATGCATGCTGACGAGGAAACAAAACAACTACATATTAAAAAAATTCAAGAAAAACTAGGTCAGTCTAAAAGTTAAATTTACAACGGTAGAATTTAAAGTAAATCCATCTAAGTAATAGATAAATAGACAAATAAATTAAAAAACGGACTTATTTGTCCAAAATAGTAATGAATTGAAAAATAGCGAGTATGTGTATTTAGTTTATCCTGTTCTTTGAGTGTTCTATTCGTCCAAGTGCCAAAGGTATGATATGATTTACTTAAAGACAGAAATTTGGAGGAAAGATAATGGAAATAACTCTTTATCGTACGATTCATGTGAAAACGCCGGATGAGAAAGTAATTACTTTGCAAAAACCTTTTGAATCTTCTACTATTCCTCAAAAGGGAGATTTTATCAAAGATTCTATGTTTGTGAATCCTGATAAAATTGAGGTAATTTCAGTAGATAAAAATGAAGCTGAACAGACGGTTGCTATCTATTTAAGACCGATAGAAATGAACTATGCGACAGATGAACATAATCAAAATATGGTGAATGCCTATAAAGCAAATGGTTGGTCAAGTGACGTATACTAAACGATTTAAAAATAAAAGCTGCCAAGAGATTTTTTCTCTAGGCAGCTTTTTTACGTTTATAATAATATTTCAGCTGTTACTATGTTAAAATTTCATCGTTGATTTGATCAACAGGGTACTTTGAATAAAGATTCAAAAAGTTTTCTGGGTCTTTTATAACGAGTTCTTTTAATTTTTGTTTATTTAAGCTGTCAAAAATGCGAATGGCTCTATCAATGAGTCCAGATTCAGATGTATCGCCGATTTTTTTCATACAGACTTCTTTGCGAACCAAGGCAGTCGCCAGCATAACCGCATAATCTATCCGAGCACTTTCAGCTTCCATTTGCTTAATGTAAAACAAGGATTGTTCGTATTTTTGATCCATCATTAATAGATTTGTTAAGTGCAGTAAGAAACTGATTTTCAAATTCCTTGCTTCTTCAAGATGTTGGTATTGAGCTAATGTTTCAAGTGCTCTTTCTGTGAGGAGAGCAGCGGTATCACTGTCGAATAAATACAAAATGCTATTGATAATGTGCAGTTCAGCTAAGTACCATTTATCCAGTGTTTCCATTCTACTCCACACTTTTTGAGCATAATCTTTAGCTTTAGCTAAATCTTGTTCCTCAAGCAACACGGCATATCCACGACAAGCATTTAAAATATCGAGGGTCAATTGATCGTAGCGTTCTTGCACCAATGTTTCGCCTTTTTCAATGATCTCATAAACTAACTCAAGCGTTGGATTTTTATCTAATTGTTTAAATAAATAAAGGATCGTTTCTTTCTGTCCTAATTCAAAGTCATTTAAAAGGTAGCTGAATTCTTCGTGAGACATATCCATATGATCTAAAATAGAGAGATATTTGGAAAGAGTCGGGGTGATATCATCATTTTCAAATTTTGTATACGTTGAACGAGCCATGGTATGATCTGAAATTTCTTTTTGCGTATAGCCTTTATTTTCTCTAATTTTCTTTAATGTTGAGCCAATGGGAACGTTTATGTCAGACATATGACAACCTCCTAGAAATAGTCCAGTTATTATTGTAACGCTTTGTGGCAAAGCAGTGTATAGTCGGTATACTTGATTCAAAGCAGTTGGTCTTACTAGGAAAGAAAAAAGCGTTCAAATTAAAAATAAAGACGTTTATCACCTGCACAGAGGAAGAAGGAATGACGTATTACAAATAAAGAATATTCAACTAAACCAACAAATCTTCCACAACTGCAGTATTACTATGTGATCCATGGAAAATACCAAACCATTAAACTTGATGTAGAAGAGTCTGATGTCTTGATAAATGCCGATGGGGTCTTAGACTGCCCAATCGATACGGTATTACGTAAGAACAAATATACATTTGAAGACTTAAATAACTGGTTGGCTAAGGAAGTCCAATTTATTGTTGAACATAATGGCAGTGAAAGTGTTATAAATACCATTCCTCTAGATGTGAACCTTTAAACGATTTCAAATTATTTTAGCATAAAACGTGATAATAAAAGATTAAAAATTCATGAAAAGTTAAGAAAAAAGGATTCATTATGAACAAAATATGACAAAGCCACAAAGCCCTGGTCGCCGTCATAAAAAGGATTTAGCAAAGCAGTAAAAATTATCTATATTAATCGTTCATTTATGAATGAAAAGAATAATTACTCATAAATAATTTGAGAGATGAATCTCAAAATTAGAGAGAACGGCTATTAAACAATTAAAAAAATTTTGTTGAAACTGAGAGAACCGATTTCGGTTTTTTTGTCTATTTGGTGTCATTTGCTGTAAAAGGATTGATTAACTGGTGGATTACGCTAAACTAGCTAAGGGACCACTAGAATACATAGAGAATGGAAGATACTTAAAAAATGACATTAAAAGGTATACGAGTGCTGCTGATGGTGAGTTTACTGGTGCTTATTAATTTTGAAAGTCCATCGGTTATGGCAGCAATAAACGATGAGAACGTATCAAGTGAAGTCTCAGAAAGTGCTCCATCAAATGAAAATAACGAACCTGAAGAAACTCAAAAGCCTATTTTAGAGAATAAGGTGATTGTGAGTGATAAGGTATCTATTGAACCTAAAATAGCTCATGCTGGTGAGCAACTATCATTCAGTCTGACACTGCCGGAAGAACTAAGTTTTGAAACGATTATTTTAAGTTATTTAGCTAGTGACACAAAAATAGAAACAACCGTTGTATTAACCTATGATACTGAATTAAAACAGTATGTAGGGCAATTGGAGACGACTAAAGAGACAACTATCGGACATTGGTTGTTGACAAAAGCAGTTGGAATTGATGGGAACGAAGTCTCGAGTGTACTGGAAACGAGATCTTTGGCAAACGAAGATCCAGAACTAAAAGCAGGCGATTTTGAAGTACTTGCACACCCAGCTTCTCTAGTTGATCTCACGTCGATTAAAGTTGAACCAAAAGCAGTTAAAGTGGGCGAAAAGCTTCAGTTTAGTTTGCATTCAATTGGAAATGAACGGTTGACAAATGTAACAGTTGTTTATCGCTCGTTGTCTAAAGACGGAGAATTAATAGATCAACAGTTGCTGCTTTCTTTAACATTTAATGAAGAAACAAAAGCCTATGAAGGAGAATTGGCTTCTGTCACCAATGAGTTAATGGGCGATTGGGTGATCGATCACCTAAGTGGTAGTGATGAGCAAGGCAATCCATTTATCTTATATAACCAATTTGTAATTGGATTAGATAAAGAAAATTTACAAAAACAAATTGATGAACTAAACAAACAACTACTAGTAGAAGAAACAGCAGCAGAAATAGAAGACATAGACGTACAAGAAAATAGAGACTTATTGTTAGAAAATATCCAACATCTGGAAGCATTAAAAGAAGAAAAAGAAAAGCTGCTCCAAGAGGATCTTTCAATCGGGAATTTTACGATAGAAGAACAGTTGACAGAAGAACTTGATACAGAGGATAAAGAAACGCCTATATTAAATGAAGAAGAAAGTAGTACATCAGAAAAAGAATCAGAGTTAAGTTTGGAAGAGACTAAAACGGAAGTTAGTAAAGAAGAAATAACAACAGAGTTGAAAGATGTACAAAAAAAGACAATTGTGACCAGCTCTCAAAATGAAAACCAAGCATCAACCAAAGATTCTGCTCAAGCGATGGATGTAACATCCGGTTCAGAAGAAACTATAATGGATGGAAAAAAAGAAGCAGCTGCATTTTCTAAAAGTTCTTTATTTATTGTGCTAGCTGCTTTTGTCATTATCAATGGATTTATCTTTAAATTTTAAAAAAGTATCGATAGCTTCCAAAGTCTCTTTGATAAGAGATTTTGGAGGTTTTTTAGTCTGGTTTGGTTTCTTGTCGGTTTTATGAGAAGGGCTTATGCTATAAGAGTACAAGGCCTTGTAACACTCTAACAAAGGATTTGAACCAGATGATAAGAAAACTAAGTGAAGAAAAGGAAAAAGCATTTTTTGATCAGCATTCAGGAATCGTCCATGGGGTATTGAAGAAATTAGGTGTGAGCCGCAATCATTCAGACTACGATGATTTTGTACAACAAGGCTTGCTGAAATTGGTAGAAGCATACGAAACATTTCCAAAAGATTTAGAGCAAGCCGAATATTTGTATCAATTTACTGGTTTTGCCTATACAAAGGTTCGTTGGAAAATGTTGGACTTATTAAGGAAACAACAACGAAAATGGGAAAGTGAAATGCCTTGGCCAGAAGATTTAGTTAAACAGCAGCCAGATACACATTTGCCATTTGAACAAGCGTATCAGGAGATGGATTTATTGAAAGAAATGTTACCATTACTGACTAAAAATGAACAAGCTTATTTATTAGATACAGTAGTCACTCGTTTATCAGTTACGGAAATTGCTAAAAAGCAAGGAGTGAGTCGGAAAACAGTCTATCAATGGAAAAAGAGAGTAGCAGAAAAATTAGCGCATTTTTTGCTGATCTTGAAAGACTAATAGAACTTTGAACCATAAAAACAGCTTATGTGAATCGGGATCATCCGCATAAGCTGTTCATTTTAGTCATGGAAATAAGTGGGTTTAAATTTCAAACTTAGAGAAAAATCTTCTCTAATCTCATTAATATACGGGTTTCCTTCTCCGAGAATCGTTTCAAGTGATTCATTTGCGCGATAGATGCTCAAATAATTGATGAGTGTTTCTATTGGAGAAAGTACGGATAGAAAAGTAGAAGCTTTTACACGTCTTTGCACAATGTTTAGCTCATCAGTAAAATAAGGTGTATGAGAAAAGTGTAAGAGTCCAACGATTTCATCAATCACATTTTGCTGAAGAAAAGAAAGTTTAGCGGATCGCTCTACTTGTTCGTTAAAGCTACGAGCTGAAATAAAAAGCTTCAATTCATGGCCGTCTCGAAAATAGACGTGCATACTATTTCCTACTTTATCTTCTACGGCATCAAGCGCATGATGGAGCCCATACCAGCTGGTAGAGTCGTTAGATGAGCCTTTCTCGGGTACAAATATTTGATAGCCTGAGACAAACGGACAGCGATGATGATACCCTAGACTTTTACCAATGGATTGAATCGTCTGGTAATTTAGCGGACGGTTGCTGAAATAACGGTTCATAATGGTACGAGAATGTTCCTTTGTTTTTAAAGGTGGAGTTCCTAATTGAAAAACTATGGTATTAAATAAAGTGTCTTTAATATCACGAATATCTTTTATGTAATAGGTCTTTTCATTCAATAAAATATGGGAGTGTTCAAAGCTAATGGCTAGCAAGGCGGAAAGAGTTGTGTCTGTAATCAACAAAGGTTTGATCGGTATTCGAGTAAATGACGTTTCATAATAGTAATGCGAGTCACCGTTTTCGTTTTGAAGAGGCGTATAGTCAGTTGTCGCTATTTTTTTATTAAACTGATAATAAGTCGTTCTTAAATTATTATAATATTCTTTGTGCTGATTATAGTCAAAATCTTCTTTCATCCTGCTGGCCCCATTTCATGTGTCAATTTGATGAAAACGTAGTACGACTTAATTGTAAACGTTATCAATTAATGCAGCATCAGATAGTTAATGTTTTTAATTAAATTATAACTGTTCTTTAATTTGATTCTCCTTAACTTTTGAGAATTAGTTTAAGCAACTCTAAATGAATAAGGGAAACGAGAATTAATTTTAATTGCTAAGGGATAAATCAATTAATTGTAAAGAGATTGTTGACAAAAAAATAACAGGCTGTTATAGTGAATAAAATTGCAGTTTGATTATAAAATGATTAGATTTTTTTTAGTAAACACAACGAAGAGAAGAGTACATTTTAAATGAAACTTATAGAGAGCCTTGGTTGGTGAAAAAAGGCAGTAGAATTAAAATGGAAGATGGTCTTGGAGTGGATTAATCGAGGGTTGTTGAATTTTAGATTAATACGGTCGCACCCGTTAGCGTGTCACAGTATAAAGAGGTTCCCTTGGGACTAAACGTACTGGTTAAGGTAGGAGCTGTAAAGCTTTTATAAAACAAGGTGGTAACACGTGAGAGAGAATCTTTCCGTCCTTGCACAAAGATTTTTTTGTGCAAGGACGGTTTTTTTGTGTAGATAAAATTAAAAATGGAGGAATAGCATATGTCATTAGTTGTTAGAACGGGGCCACAAGAATATGAATGCAGCGTAGGGGTATTGGATTCTTTAACCGAGAAGTTGATGGTACGAGGGATCACGAAAGTCCTGATCATTCATGGAACACATTCTTGGGATAAAGCTAAAAATTATTTAACTCAGCTTTTAGATAGTGAAATTACACTGGAATTTGCACTATTTAACGGTGAATGTACCCATGAAGAAGTTGACCGTATTGTGGGATTAATAAGTCAAACGCAAGCAGAGGCGGTCATTGGGGTAGGTGGCGGAAAACTGATGGATGCTGTCAAATATGCTGCAGCTAAATCGCCTGGGATTGAATCGATCATCATTCCAACGTTGGCTAGTAATTGTGCCCCGTGGACGCCTCTAAGCGTGATGTATACTGCTGAAGGTGTGTGTTTAGGTTTTGTTATCCATACAAAACAAGTAAATGCATTAATTATTGAACCCAATCTATTGTTGGGTGCACCGGTCGATTACTTTGTAGCAGGAATTGCCGATACACTGGCTAAATGGTACGAATCGGATATTGTCTTATCCAGACCAGAATATCAAACGAATGCGTTGTTAGTATTATCCCGTGCAGCAGCATTAAATTGCCGAGACAACATTGTCAACTATGGACAACAAGCTGTGATGGATATTCAGGCTCAGACCTTGACTCCCGCCTTTATTCAAGTATGTGAAACCGTTATTGCGGTTAGTGGATTGGTGGGCGGTCTTGGGGATGGATACGCTCGTTCGACAGTCGCACATGCGGTGCATGATAAACTGACAGCTTTTCCAGAGACACATACATTTCTTCACGGAGAAAAAGTTGGTTATGGCATAATGGTTCAACTTGCTATTGAGGAAAACTGGGCGGAAATTGATCGACTGTCTGCTTTTTATGAATCGTTAAATCTTCCAAAAACTTTAGCTGATTTAAATTTGAGCTATTTGACTGATGAACAGTTGGGCGAAGTTGCCGCTAAAGTAGCAGTTGATGCTATTCTTTTGCAATCTCAATACAAAGTATCCAAAGAAATGATCCAACGCGGTATGCGTTCATTGGAAAATTATTTAGCAATAAAAGTCTAGAAAACTAGCTGGGGAGGAATTTGAATGACACTATTTGAACCATCAGAGACACTCAAACGCCTTCCAAATCAGTTCTTTACTCACTTACGAGCAAAAGCTATTAAACTGATTGAACAAGGATACGATGTAATTGATTTAGGGATTGGAAATCCTGATTTACCTACACCTCAATTTATTGTAAAGGAATTAAAAGCAGCAGCGGATGATCCAAAAAATGATCAGTATGGACCTTATAGAGGGCATGATTATTTGAGAAGGGCTGTTGCGGACTATTACTTACGAGAATACGGTGTATATGTGGATCCGGATACTGAAGTAGCAGTCTTACATGGATCTAAAGCGGGAATTGTCGAAATCAGCCAATGTTTATTAAACGAAGGAGACACAGTTTTATTGCCGAATCCTTCTTACCCAGATTACTTATCAGGAATTGCATTGGCAAATGCAAAAGTAGCCTCGCTACCATTGTTAGCCAGTAAATATTTTTTACCTGAGTATGATTTGGTTGATCCAAGTGTTGCTGCTGAAGCAAAATTGCTTTTTTTGAATTACCCAAATAACCCAACCGCAGCAATTGCGACGCCGGAATTTTTTTCAGAGACGGTTGCATTTGCTAAAAAGAATCAAATTTGTGTGGCCCATGATGCTGCGTATGGAGCGCTTGTATTTGATGGTGAAAAGCCGTTAAGTTTCTTACAGACTCCAGGAGCAAAGGATATAGGAGTTGAATTCTTCACGTTATCGAAATCACACAACATGGCAGGATGGCGCATTGGATTTGCAGTAGGTAATCCATCGGTTATCGAAAGTTTAAATGTCCTGCAAGATCATACGAGTGTCAGTTTATATGGAGGAATTCAAAAAGCAGCAGCTAAGGCATTAACCAGTGATCAATCTTCCGTAAAAGAATTGGTGTCCATTTATGAAAGCCGTAGAGATCGATTTCTTTTTGAATTGAAAGATACAGGATTAGAGATACATAAACCACAAGGGTCGTTTTATGTATGGATCAAAGTACCAAAAGGCTTTACATCAGAAACATTTTTCGAGGTCTTATTGAATGAAGCACATGTGATTGTGGCTACTGGAAATGGTTTTGGTTCGCAAGGTGAAGGATATGTTCGAATAGGGTTGTCGCAACCGGATGACCAAATTTTAGAAGCTGCAAAAAGAATCGCTCAACTTGCGCCTTTCAACGTATTGCCATTAGAAAAAATACTGAATTAGTAAATAGGAGGAAATGATGATGAGACGAAAAACAGGGATTATTACAACACTAGCAATTGGTGTATTTTTAGCAGGTTGTAGCGGAAACGAAGCTGATTCACAAGAAAAAGCAGGGCTGTTGAGTGATGGGGTATTAACTGTTGGAGTTACCACAGGACCGCATGAAGACATCGTAAACGAAATTAAAAAATTAGCGGCAGAAGACGGACTTGAGATTGAGGTCGTTTCATTTTCAGATTTTGTTCAACCTAACACAGCTCTTGCGGATAAAGAAGTAGACATCAACTCTTTCCAAACAGGTCCCTTTTTAGAAACGGTAATTGAAGAAAGCGGCTATGATTTAGCTAAAATAGCTCCAACGATTTCTATTCCAATGGGGATTTACTCAGAAGTTTATGATGATGTAAGTGAAATTAAAGAAGGAGATACTATTGGAATCCCAAACTCACCGACCCAAGAAGGGCGTGCATTGCAACTATTTGAAGAAGCAGAATTGATTACTTTACCAGAAGGTTCTGGGCAAGAAGTCACCATTAGCGACATTGTGGAAAACCCATTAAATTTAGAATTTATTACCTCCGAAGCTGCACAATTGCCGGCTCAATTGCAAGACTTAGGTGCTGCAGGAATCAATTCTAATTTTGCTTTAGACGCTGGTTTGAATCCAGAAGAATCAGGGATTTTTATGGAGAATGTCGACAATTTAGAACAAGCTAACTTTATTGTTTCTCGTACAGAAGACAAAGATGACGAAGCTGTAGCGCAATTCGTTGAATACTACCAAACAGACGAGATCAAGCAGTTTATTGAAGAGGAGTTCAAAGGGGCTCTTGTTCCTGCATGGTAAAAAGTTAGTTTCTTGGTATTACTAGTTAAATTTGGTTAATTCATTTAGAATGTGATTCTGAGTTGATCGAACTAAAGCTAGTTGAGCTTACTCAAATGGAAATTGATTTTGAGTTGATTGAACTAAGGCTAATTGAACCTACTCAAATAGAAATTGGTTTTGAGTTAATCGAACTACGGCTCGTTGCATCAACTCAAACAGAATGCAATTCTGAGTTAGTCGAACTAGGATTCATTGTGCTTACTCAAATGAGATTGTACTTTAAGTTGACCTATTGTACCTTAATTCGCTAAAATTATTAGTAAAAATAGAATGATTTAAAGATAAGAAAATGATAGTCAAGATGCTTTTACAATTATTTTTTTCAAGTGTATACTGAATTAAAGTGATGAGGAGGTATACTCATGCAAAAAATTGTTACGCATCTTTGGTACGATAAAGAGGCTCTTGAAGCAGCAGAATTCTATACAAATTTATTTGATCATTCTTCTATTGATAGTGTGGTAACTCTTAATGACACTCCTTCTGGATCGGCAGAGAGCATCGTGTTCACTTTAGCTGACCAATCTTTTATGTCCATTTCTGCCGGTCCAACATTCAAATTGAACCCATCTGTTTCTTTGCAAGTTGTTTGTAAAACTTTAGCAGAAGTAGATCATTTATGGAAACAACTATCCAAGGGAGGTTCCATAATGATGCCACTTGATGCCTACCCATTTAGTGAAAAATATGGCTGGACAGAGGATAAGTATGGTCTCTCTTGGCAAATTATGTATTTGCCAGATCAATTGATTTCGCAAAAAATCACGCCAACAATGTTATTTACAGATGAACAATATGGCAAAGCAAAAGAAGCAATAGAATTTTATACCTCAGTCTTTGCTAATGCCGCCATTGACGGGTTGAATTATTATGGTGAGGATGATGAACAAGGTCAAGGTGGAAAATTGATGTATGGTTCGTTTAATTTAGAAGGACAAAACTTTGTAGCGATGGATAGTGCCATTGCGCATGGCTTTAAATTTTCTGAAGCCATTTCTTTTTTAGTAAATTGTGATACGCAAGAAGAAATTGATTATTTTTGGGAAAAATTATCTTTTGTGCCGGAAGCTGAACAATGTGGTTGGTTGAAAGATAAGTTCGGATTCTCATGGCAAATTTCGCCTACGATCATGAATGACATGATGAATACAAAAGACCGTGTACAATTGGATCGTGTAACACAAGCATTCCTTCCAATGAAAAAAATGAATATTGCCGAATTGAAAAAAGCCTACGAAGGGTAAAAATGAAACTCTAATCTTTTTATAAGATTAGAGTTTTTATTAAAGGAGCTGGTAGGATGAGACGGATCATTATGAACTTAGCAATGAGTTTAGATGGATTTATTGCCAATGAAGATGGCAGCTTTGAATGGATAAAAGGGTACGAAGACAATACATTAAATACAGACAATCAATACAATTATGAAACCTTGCTAGAAGATATTGATATCGTGGTAATGGGGAAAAGGTGCTATGAGCAAGATATGCATTTGGAATTTAAAACGCAAACCGTTTATGTAGCTACCCATTCGACGATTACTGATTATGATAACATTAAGTTTTGTGGCGAAGACATTATTGAAGTGATCAAAGAAGAACAACTAAAGCCTGGCAAAGATATCATGCTATTTGGCGGTGGTCAGCTCATCAATGCCTTTTTAAAAGCAGATTGTATTGATGAGTACATTATTGGGTTGATCCCAATTATTCTAGGAGCAGGTCGTCCACTATTTTATGGTGGACATCCACCAATCGAGTTAAAGCTGGAAGAATATATTGTAGATAATGGGATCATTATTTTGAGGTATTTGAACAGATAAATGAGTATAGGTGATAGGCATTTAATTAAATGCCTATTTTTTGTGGAGAGCATTGCTTATTAATGATAAGATTGATGGGAATGGACGAATAATCATAAAAAATAAATGATTCGTCCAATAATTAAGAAAATGGGACAAATGATTGCAAAATAGGCGATAATTTGTCTAGAATAATAGAGTGATGGGTAATTATCTTCTAAATTAAATAAAAAAATAAAGAAAACGCTTGCATGTGTTTTTAATAGATGGTAAGATTCATGTGTAATCGGTTCCATACAAACTTTTAAAAGGACGAGGGATAACATGACAACGATAAAGGAAGTTGCAAAACTAGCAGGTGTATCGGTAGCTACTGTATCTAGGGCATTAAACAATAGTGGCTATGTCAGTGAAGACGCTCGAAAAAAAGTAGAGGCAGCCGTTAAAGAATTAAATTTTTATCCTAATGAAGTAGCAAGATCACTCTATCAAAAAAAATCAAAGCTGATTGGCTTACTATTGCCGGACATCGCAAACCCTTTTTTTCCTTTAATCGCTAAGGGAGTAGAAGATGGTGTGAACCAACGAGGCTATAGCTTGTTATTAGGAAATGTGGAAGAGGATCTTGAAAAAGAAAAAGATTATTTGAAAATTTTTTCGCAAAATAACATTGCTGGAGTCATCTCAGCGGTTCAAGGCAACACGAAAGATTTTCAAAATATGCCATTTGTTTTATTAGACCGAGTGAAAAGCGACCATGATTTTGCTGTTCATTCAGATGATTACACAGGTGGAATGATGGCTGCTGAAACAATTGTAGCTAGAAAGCCAAAAGAAATCGTCATTATGGTGGGTCCAAAAGAAGTGCCCAGTTCAGCTGTTCGATTAGCTGGAAACCAAAAAGTATTAAAAGAAAGTCACTTAGACTATCAATTGTTCCAAACTACTAGTTTTAAGTTAGAAGAAGCTGAGGAAACGGCAGAACAGTTTCTTGAAAAATTTCCTAATGTTGACAGTGTGATTGCTTCGAATGATGTCTATGCAATGGCCGTTATGAAAGAAGCACTTAAAAGGGGTCGCCGCATTCCAGAAGATTTTCAGATCATTGGCTATGATGATATGCCGTTTAGTAGAATGGTTTATCCAGGCTTAACAACTATCGCTCAACCAGCTTATGAAATCGGGTATAAAGGTGCAGAACTCTTGTGTGATATTCTTGAAAAAGGATTTGTTGAGAATAGCCGCATTCAATTGCCCGTAACGTTAAAAATTAGAGAATCAGTTAGAAAGAAGGATGAAAAATGAGTAAAATTACCGTAATTGGCAGTATCTCTACAGATTTTGTAGTGACAGCTGATAAAAGGCCAGAAGTCGGTGAAACCATCACCGGCAATGATTTCAGTACAACATTTGGCGGAAAAGGGGCTAATCAAGCAGTCGCAAGTGCTCGACTAGGCGGAGACGTTTATATGGCTGGAACTGTTGGAACAGATTTGTTTGGAAAAGAATTGATTCTGAATCTGACAGAAAACGGCATTCATGTAGATTATGTGGAACCCGTTACACAAGTGCCATCTGGATCAGCCCACATCACAATTGTAGACGGAGACAACAGCATTGTTTATGTTCCAGGAGCGAACAATGTGATTGATACAAATAGAGTTGAGAAATTAAATGAATTGATTCAAACAAGCGACATCGTGGTAGTACAAAATGAATTGCCACAAGAAGTTGTTGAAGAAATCATCAAGGTTTGTTTTGATCAACAGGTCAAAGTAATCTATAACCCGGCACCGGCTAGGAAAGTCAGCCAAAGCGTTTTAGAAAAGGCTACTTATCTGACACCAAACGAAAGTGAGTTCAAATTGTTATTTCCGAAGATGACTCTTTCTGAAGGTTTAGCTCACTACCCGAATCAATTGATTGTGACGATGGGGTCTAAAGGTGTTTATTACCATGATGGAACAAGTGAGAAGCATGTTTCTTCTTACTCAGTTGACCCAATTGATACAACAGGTGCAGGAGATACTTTTAACGGAGCATTTGCAGTAGCCCTTACGGCTGGTTTAGATATGGATTCCAGTATTCGTTTTGGGAACTTAGCTGCTTCATTATCGATCCAAAAATTTGGCGCTCAAGGCGGAATGCCTACGCTAGCAGAAATGAAAGAGAGTGAGAACTATGAAAAAGCATGGAATATTAAATAGTGACATAGCAAAAGTCTTATCCGATTTGGGGCACACAGATAAAATCGCGATCGGTGATGCTGGATTACCTGTACCAGATGGCGTGAAAAAAATCGATTTAGCTTTGACGTTATCTGAACCTCCTTTTCTATCAGTTTTAAAAGTCGTTTTAAGCGATATGAAAGTTGAGAAAGTGGTTTTAGCTGAGGAGATCAAAGATCAAAATGCCACGCAGTTGACGGACATAAAAGCAGCATTAGTAGAAGATGAACAAGTAACATATGTGAGTCATGAAACGTTTAAAGAACAGTTGAAAGATGTAAAAGCGGTCATACGAACAGGTGAAGCAACACCCTATTCCAACATAATATTGCAATCAGGTGTTTTATTTTAGGAGGTGTGTCAGATGGAAGTGAAAATGACAGGCATTAGAAAAAGTTTTGGCAGCAATTCAGTCCTCAGAGGAGTGGACTTCGATATTCATGCTGGTGAAGTTCATGCTTTGATGGGTGAAAATGGAGCTGGTAAATCAACATTGATGAATATTTTAACAGGATTGCATAAATCAGATGCTGGCGAAATTAGTATCAATGGTGAAAAGAAGCACTTTGATAATCCAAAAGAAGCAGAAGAACACGGGGTAAGTTTTATTCACCAAGAAATGAATACTTGGCCGGAAATGACGGTACTTGAAAACTTGTTTATTGGGAAAGAACTTAAGAATAAAATGGGTTGGATCAAAACAAAAGAAATGAGAAGTCTTGCAGAAGCCACATTCAATGATTTAGGGGTCCACATTGACCTAGATGCAGATGTCAAACAACTTTCAGTCGGCCAACAACAAATGATTGAAATCGCCAAATCGTTGATGACAAATGCTCAAGTCATTATTATGGATGAACCAACAGCAGCGTTAACGGAAAGAGAAATCGATGTATTGTTCAAAATTATCGCAACGTTGAAACAAAAAAAAGTAGCCATTATTTATATCTCACATCGGATGGAAGAAATCTTTAAAATCAGCGACCGCATAACTGTTATGCGAGACGGTGTATCGATCGATACAACTTTGACCAAAGAAACCACAAATGATGAAGTTGTACGCAAAATGGTTGGACGTGACTTAGAAGACTACTATCCAAAGAAACACTCTAAAATTGGAAATACTGTATTCGAAACAAAAGGATTAACACAAGAAAATCGTTTTGAAAATATTTCATTTACAGTGAAATCTGGCGAAATTGTTGGATTCTCAGGTTTGATGGGAGCAGGAAGAACCGAAATTATGCGTAGTTTATTTGGAATCGATGAATTGGATCAAGGAGAAATTTATCTTGAAGGGGAAAAAATCACGATCAAAAATCCAAGTATGGCGATTGAAAAAGGTATCGGTTTTTTAACAGAAAATCGAAAAGAAGAAGGGTTGATCTTAGACTATTCGATTCGAGACAATATCAGCTTACCATCGATTGATGGATTTAGTAAAAAAGGCCTGATTGATATACATGCAGAAACTGATTTTGCCAAATTATTGATGGAGCGTCTGCATGTTAAAGCAGAGGATCAGTTTGATAGCGTTTCCAGTTTGTCAGGTGGGAATCAGCAAAAAGTCGTCTTAGCTAAATGGATCGGCATTGGCTCAAAAGTATTGATTTTAGATGAGCCGACTCGTGGCGTGGATGTTGGAGCGAAACGAGAAATCTATCAATTGATGAATGAATTAGCGGACAGAGGTGTAGCCATCATCATGGTATCCAGTGACTTACCAGAAATTTTAGGAGTTAGTGACCGAGTGATCGTAATCCATGAAGGTCATGTTGCAGGGGAATTAACTAAAGCAGAAGCTACAGAAGAAAAAATAATGAAACTCGCTACGGGAGGGTACTAACATGGTAGAAGCAAATGTAGAAAAAAAGGAAAAGAAAACTGGAACTCCAAAAAATTATATTGGAAAACTTGGACCATTTCTTGCATTGATCGTATTAGTGGTATTAGTGACAATTGTAAATCCTAATTTTATTGCACCAACCAATCTATTGAACCTATTAAGACAAGTTTCAACGAATGCGTTAATTGCTTTTGGGATGACATTTGTCATTATTACAGGTGGAATCGATTTATCTGTTGGATCAACGTTAGCTTTAAGCAGTGCTTTAATGGCAGGCTCAATTGCAGCTGGTATGGATCCTATATTTGCGATGATCTTAAGTTTAGTCGTGGGAACGGTATTTGGAGCTGTCAACGGATTATTGATCACTAAAGGAAATATGGCACCATTTATCGCAACTTTAGCAACAATGACGATTTATCGTGGATTGACTCTGGTTTACACAGACGGAAATCCAATCACGGGTATTGGCGACAGTTTTATTTTCAAATTTGTTGGCCGCGGGTATTTATTTGGTATCCCATTCCCAGTCGTATTGATGATCATTAGTTTTATCTTACTGTTTATCCTGTTACACAAAATGACGTTTGGTAGAAAAACATTTGCGATAGGGGGGAATGAGAAAGCTTCATTTATTGCGGGTATCAAAAACGATCGAATCAAAACAGGTATCTACGCTTTATCTGGTTTGATGGCTTCACTAGCTGGTATCATCATCACATCTAGGTTAGACTCTGCACAACCGACTGCTGGTACGTCTTATGAAATGGATGCCATCGCATCTGTCGTATTAGGCGGAACGAGTTTATCCGGCGGACGCGGAAGATTAGTTGGGACCTTAATCGGGGCTTTGATTATCGGAACATTGAATAATGGGATGAATTTATTAGGAATATCCAGTTTTTACCAACAAGTCGTTAAGGGTATTGTTATCATTATCGCAGTATTATTAGACAGAAAAAACAAAAAATAGGAGGAATTACTAAGATGAAAAAATTAATCGGTTTAGCAACAGCAGCAGCTTTATTTATGGCAGGATGTGGGGCAGCAACTTTAGAAGGCGAAAATACTACTGAAAGTGGTCCAGTGGAAGAAAAAGAAACGTCAGAATTGGTCGTAGGTGTCTCGATCTCTACGCTTAATAATCCGTTTTTTGTTTCATTAGAACAAGGAATTACTGATTTGGCAGATGAGCAAGATACAACTGTAAAAAGTGTTGATGCACAAGATGACACAGCAAAACAAACCAATGATATTGATGACTTGATTCAACAAGGAGTAGACATCTTATTGATCAATCCAGTCGATTCAGCTGCAATCACACCCGCTGTTGAATCCGCAAACGCTGCTGGAATTCCGGTCATTACGATTGATCGTTCAAGTGATGGCGGAGAAATAGTTACATTAGTAGCTTCTGACAACGTTGAAGGTGGCGAAATGGCTGCTAAATACATTGAAGAGATTTCAGGAACAGACGCAAATACCGTTCAATTAGAAGGCGTTCCAGGAGCTTCAGCTACTAGAGAGCGTGGAGAAGGATTTACGAATCTAGCTGAAGAATCTTTAAACGTAGTAGATAGTCAAACTGCAAACTTTGACCGTGCAGAAGGATTAACGGTTATGGAAAATATGTTACAAGCAAATCCTGATATTCAAGCTGTCTTTGCACAAAACGATGAAATGGCTTTAGGCGCCATTGAAGCCATTCAATCTGCAGGGAAAACAGGAGAGATTCAAGTTGTTGGTTTTGATGGAACAGAAGATGGAATCAAAGCAGTAGAAGCAGGTACCCTAAGCGCAACTGTTGCTCAACAACCTGGCGAAATGGGTAAATTAGCGATGCAAGCAGCGTTTGATTACTTTGCTGGCGAATCAATTGAAGAGTACATTGCTTCACCATTAGAATTGGTAACAAGCGAAGAATAAAGAGTATACAAAAAAGGGTTTGGGACATGATAATTGTCTCAAGCCTTTTTTGTAGTCAAACTATTCCTTTTAGAACTGAATATACTTTTGCAATATACTTTTCAAAGGGTGTGTTTTTAGTTTATATTGCTGCTCAATTGCTTGAGCAATGTCTGTTATATTATGCTTCGTTGGAACATTTCGGATACAAATACAACTTTGCTCAATTGTTTTATCATCAAAAGGAAGCGTAAAAGTAGTGATTAAAATATCATAAGCATGATTATTGAGTTGCTTCAATGAAAAAATAGGATCGGTGTAGAGAGTAGTAATAATCTCATGTTTTAAATAACGATGCAATAGATCTTGAATCATTTTGGCATGTTCAACATCGAAGTCACTTACGATCAACAATCGCACTTTATCTTTTTGGTTATAAAGTTCTGGTATCAAGTGATCCCAATGTATGAGTAAAGTATAGATAATTTCATATCTAGCAGTTTCGCTGTAATTTTCATTTATCTTTTTTTCATATTCCTTTAAATTTGAAAAAGCTAATGTTATAAAATCAGGAAACAATTCTTCCATCGATTGGACAAAATACTTTTTTGAATTAAATAAAATATAGGGAGGCGGGTATTGTCCTTCTTTTGACTTGAAAACAAAATGCGAAATGTTAAACATCTCTTTCAATAAGTGTTGGTGATTGGGTATTGGTATTCCAATTTGATTTGATAAGTTATGTAGCAAGGTGGTATGATAAGAGACTTGTTCTTTAACAGCAGGATCGGTTTTAGTATCCTCTATTAAAGATTCATAGTTAAATTTGAAATTATTATTAATAAAAATTGAAAAGACTTGTTCAATAAACTCTTTATTAAGTGTAATAGCTAATTTTTTCTCGATTATTCCTGTTAAAGGTTGAAACTTTGAGAAATCTGGAATCATTTTGGAATAAATAGAAGACTTTATAGATACATGATGCCCTTGTTTAACTCGTAAATAGGGGATAGCTGTCCAAAGCTTCAAACGTTTAAAATCAGCAAAATTTAAAGGAATATCGTTATTTTTTGCAATAAAAACCAATAATTGTTCAAAAAAAGTTTGATTAATGGTTTTAAATGGCCATTCCAGATTATTGTATCGCTCCGAAAAATAACTGATATAAAAATAACGAATACTTTCTTCGTTTTCACTGATCAACTTACAGGGGTTTGTCTGCACTTGCACGTAATAATCAGCTAAAGAAATATTCAATTTTTTTATAAGACGAAATAATGTGGATGGGCTAACATACAATTCTTCAGCTAATTCAAATACGGTTTTCGTTTCATCATAAATAAGCTTTTCTATAAAATTAAAGGCTAGGCTATTTGACAAAAAATAGCGATAAAGATCATCATAATCTTTGTGCGGTGGTAAAACTAAGCGAACTCCAAGATGAGAAGTCTGTAATACATCTTTAGTGTAATATTCACGTAGTTGAAGCATATCCTGCTTTAAAATCCTTTCAGAGCTAACTGTCTTTTGGGCAAGTTCCTTTAGAGTCACCCAGCCTCCAGTAAAATAAAGATGCTCAACGACTTCTAATTTTCTACGTTCACTTGCATCTAACACTTCACGCATACTGATCCCTCATTTTCTTGGAATTTTTAATGGCTGGGAGCATTAACTTATAAATGAAAAATGTAAACCTATTCAAGTGAATTGATAATCATATTCTACCCGTAAATTAAAAAAAAAGATATAGGTTAAAAATAAACCATAAAAATAAATTGAATTCATAAATAAAAACGTTTCGATAAAACGCTTGCATTTTTGTGGAAAGAGTTTTATATTAATTGTAGAAACGTTTCACCAATAAAAAAAGGGAGGAATAAGAGAATGAGGAAATGGCATAAGAAAACAGTTGTAGGGGCGTTAACGTTAGCTTCAGCAGGTTTACTAATGGCTTGTTCAAGTGATAGTGCAGAAACGGAGGACAGTGCTTCAAGTGATTCAGTAACTTTTTGGTACATGGGGGATGGAAATGAACAAATTCAACCAATTTTAGATGATTTTACCGAAGAATCAGGAATCACAGTGGATATTCAAAGTATTCCTTGGTCTAGTGCCCATGATAAATTATTAACAGCAGTTGCTTCAGGAGACGGACCGGATGTCGTTCAAATGGGTACAACGTGGATGGCTGAATTTGTTGATGCAGGAGCTTTGCAAGATATCTCTTCTTATGTTGAATCAGAGGAAACATTGAATTCAGAAAACTTTTTTGAAGGATCAGTTGCGACAACTGAATTTGATGACGCATATTACGCAGTACCTTGGTATACAGAAACAAGAGCACTTTATTATCGGACAGACTTGCTAGAAGAAGTCGGTTATTCTGAAGCTCCAAAAAATTGGGAAGAATTAGAAGATGCCGCTATGAAATTATCTGAACGCGGAGACGATATGTATGGTTTCCAAGTTGATTCTAATGATCAATCAGCTGCATTTATGTTTGCTCGTCAAAACGGATCAGAGTTGTTTGATAAAGATAGAAAACCTGTTTTCAATGAAGCGCCTTTTGTAGAAACGCTGGATTACTTAAATACGTTTATTCAAAATGGTTCTTCTCCTAAACAAGACTTGGGTCTAGATATTTCTCAAACCTTTGGTGGAGAAGGGATCGTACCAATGTTTATCAGTGGACCCTGGATGATTAATTCAATTAATGATAGCACGACTGATATTGAAGGGAAATGGGCAACAGCTGTATTGCCATCAGGTTCTGAAAATAATCTTTCAAATACAGGTGGAGCTAACTTAGCTGTTTTTAATGGAACAGAAAACGAAGGAAATGCTGTTACATTGATTGAATTCTTATCTCGTCCTGAAAATCAATTAGCATTCTTTGAATCTTCTAACTCATTGCCATCTGCAACTGCTGCTTGGGAAGATGAAGCATTATCAGATCCAATTATTGCAGTTTTTGGAGAACAACTTGAAAATTCTGAGTCAATGCCTTTGATTCCAGAATTCGAAAGAATTGCTGCCAGCTACCTAGAAGATTGGGAAGAAATTTACCTAGGCGGAGCTGACATTCAAGAAAAAATGGATGAATTCAATGCCGAAACAGAAAGTCTGCTTCAATAAAAAAAGTGAGCTTTAGATAGTTATTGTTAGTTAAATTATGTGGGAATTCAGAGAAATAATCAAAACGAATCGGTTCTTGATTTATTTTTCTGAATTTTTATTGATACAAGAGTACAGATTAGTATTGAGTAAACTCTAGTCTAAGTCAATGAGTTTTAGAAAGGATGAAGAATATTATGAAATCGGCAAACAAAAAAGCTCCTTATTTTTTTATCTCACCTGCTATTATTTTACTTTTAGTCTTTTCTATACTTCCTATTTTTATTGCTTTGTTCATTAGTTTTACGGACTTGAGCTTAGCGGGATTAGCAGATTGGTCAAGAATCAACTTTATTGGAATAGACAACTATAAAAATATTTTGGCAGATCCAATTTTTATTAAAGCTGCAGGAAACACTATATATTATGTTGTGATTGGCGTTCCTTTAGTCGTGATACTCTCATTAGGGCTGGCAATTTTAATAAATGTTGGAGACGGAAGATTTTTCTCTTTCATGAGATTAGTTTTTTATTCTCCTTCGATAACCAACATTGTCGCAGTATCTGTTGTATGGACCTTTTTGTATAATCCCAATATTGCAATAGGACTGTTTAACCAACTATTAGATTTGGTTGGAATCGCACCAGTTGCTTGGTTATTAGATCCTGGTGTAGCTAAACTTTCGTTGATTGTTTTGGCACTTTGGAGAGGGACAGGAATCAACATGTTGATTTTCTTAGCAGCTTTACAAGGTATTCCGCCAGAATACTATGAAGCAGCTGAGTTAGACGGGGCTTCAAAATGGAATCAATTGCGTTATATCACTGTACCAATGCTTAAATTCTCTATTTTCTTTGTCAGTGTTACAACCGTTATCGGATGGTTACAATTCTTCGAAGAACCATTTGTTATGACTGAAGGTGGACCGTTAAACAGCACTACAAGTATTTCGCTCTTCTTATACCGAAATGGGTTCCAGTTGAATGAATTTGGTTATGCAGCAGCCGGATCATTGATCTTATTTGTTGTCATTATTATCATAACTTTAATCCAACTTAGAGGACAACTAAAGAGCAATGAAAATGAAATGTAAGAGAAAGGAGCACAAAATAAATGAATTCTTATAAAAAATCGCAAAAAAGAAACAAGGTGATTGTGGGCGTTATTTTGATTATAGGTGGAATCATAGCTGTTACGCCGTTTATCTGGATGATGCTTTCCTCATTTAAAACAAATGCGGAAATTGTCTCTATGGAATCCGGCTTAATCCCTAAAGAATGGACTTTCCAAAACTTTATTGATCTATTTGAAAAAATGAATTTTGGGGTTTATTTAAAAAATACATTGATCATTACAGCTTTCTCTTTCGGAGGAATGTTTCTAAATGCTATGGCTGGGTATGGATTTGCCAAATACCGTTTTAAAGGAAAAAATAGTCTCTTCATTATGATATTAGCAACAATGATGATTCCTGGACAAGTAACAATGATTCCCGTTTATTTGATATTAAATAATTTGGGATTGACGAACACTTTAGCAGGGATTGTATTGCCGGGGTTAGTAGGAGCATATGGTATTTTTCTATTTCGACAATTTATGTCTACCATCTCTGATGAGTTATTAGAAGCCGCTCGATTAGATGGGGCAAGCGAATTTTACATTTTTACTCGAATTATTATTCCGTTATCAAAACCAATTTTAGCGGTACAAGGTATTTTAACCTTTATTGCTGGTTGGAATTCATTCATGTGGCCATTGATTATTGCCAATGATGAAAAATACTACACGCTTTCTGTAGGGTTACAATTGCTACAAGGACAATACGGCAATAACTATGCCTTACAAATGGCTGGTGCAACATTTATGGTTGTTCCCATCATCATTATTTTCTTAACTTTCCAAAAATACATTTTACAAGGCTTTAATGTATCAGGATTGAAATAACACCATTTTAAGGAGGATATTATGAAAACAGTAAAATTAAAAGAATTAGTAAATGAAATGACGATTGAGGAAAAAATCGGTCAAATGATTCAAATATCAGCAGATTTTTACAATACAACAGAAAATGAAATTACAGGACCGATGAACGACATGCATTTGACAACCGAAAAAATGACGACAGTTGGTTCAGTTCTAGGAATTTCTGGTGCTAAACAAGTAAAAGCTATCCAACAGTCACATTTAAAATCCAACCGACTAGGAATCCCTTTATTGTTCATGGCAGATATTGTACATGGCTATCGCACTATTTTTCCTATTCCTTTAGGATTGGCTAGTTCTTGGGATCCTAAGTTAGTCGAACAAACAGCGTCAATTGCAGCAAGAGAATCGTCTGTTTCAGGATTACATGTAACTTTTTCTCCAATGGTTGATCTAGTGCGGGACGCAAGATGGGGCAGAGTGATGGAGTCAACAGGAGAAGATGCTTATTTAAACCAAGAAATGGCACGTGCTTTTGTTCGTGGATATCAAGGAACAAACCTGAAAGAGGATATTTCTAAGTTAGCTGCTTGTGTGAAACATTTTGCTGCTTATGGAGCACCTATTGCCGGAAGAGAATACAACACAGTCAATATGTCAGAACGACAATTGCGTGAAAATTATTTGCCAGCTTATAAAGCTGCCATTGATGAAGGAAGTCGTTTGGTCATGACAGCTTTTAACACAGTAGATGGCATGCCTGCAACAGGAAATAGTTGGTTAATGAATGAAGTATTGCGTAAAGAAATGGGATTTGATGGTGTACTTATTTCAGACTGGGGTGCGATTGGCGAATTGATTGCACATGGAGTTGCAGAAAATTTAAAAGAAGCCGGAATACTAGCTTTTGAAGCTGGGGTCGACATGGAAATGATGTCAGCTGCTTATTCAAGTGAGTTGCAAGACTTGATTGAAAGTGGCGCAGTAGATGAACAAAAACTAGATGAAGCTGTCTTACGTATCTTAGAGTTGAAAAATGACTTAGGTCTATTTGAAAGTCCTTATCGCGGAGCAGATGCTCAAAAAGAAGAACAAGAAGTCTTCAGCCAAGAAAATCGGGAGGTAGCACGAATCAGTGCAGAGCAATCTATCGTATTACTAAAAAATGAACACATTTTGCCTTTGAAAAAAGAGATGAAAATTGCTTTGATTGGTCCAAATAGTCAAACAAATGACTTGCTAGGTTCATGGTCTTGGAAAGGGGACACTTCAGAAACGCGTTCGCTTTATGAAGGAATGTTAGAATATGTTTCTTCTAATCAATTAGTTGTAATAGAAGAAGCAGATATTCTAAATCATGTGAATGATGAAAAATTAACAGATGTAGATGTGATTGTGCTCGCACTAGGCGAAACTTCTGAAATGAGTGGCGAGGCAGCTAGTCGAACGTCCATTACTTTGCCAGGAAATCAAATTGAATTAGTGAAAGCAGTTCGTAAGTTAGCTAAACCCGTTGTAGCGACTTTATTTAATGGAAGACCTTTAGATTTATCCGATATTGTTGATGATGTAGATGGTCTAGTAGAAGCTTGGTTCCCTGGAACAGAAGGTGGAGCAGCTTTGGCCAATGTATTATTTGGCGAAGTAAATCCTTCTGGAAAATTAACGATGTCCTTTCCAAGAAATATAGGCCAAGTTCCGATTTACTACAATCAAGACAAAACCGGCAGACCAATGAATGAAGAAAATAAATCTGAAAAATACTTATCCAAATATTTAGATGTTGAAAATTCTCCTTTATTTCCATTTGGATTTGGATTGAGTTATACGAATTTTTCTTACTCTGCTCTTAGACTTTCTCACACAACATTCACTAAAGAGGATAGTGTAACGGTGAGTGTTATTGTTAAAAATGACGGAACGGTTTCCGGATCTGAAATTGTTCAATTGTATGTTCAAGATGAAATCGGAAAAGTTGTCAGACCAGTAAAAGAGTTAAAAGGATTTAAAAAAATCATCTTGGAACCACAAGAAGAAAAAGAAGTGATCTTTATATTAACAGCAGAAGAATTAGGCTATGTACATTCTGACCTCACTTTTTCTACCGATAGTGGGACATTTAAAGTCATGGTGGGTACAGACAGTGAGAATGTCCAAAGTGAAACTATTAGATTAATGACTAAATAGGTAAAGATGAGGGATAAATATGACTAAAAATCAATTGATCAGTATAAATGAAGGTGAACTAACCGCTCAGTTTAAAATGAGCGGTGATTTATTTGAACTAAATACAAATGGGACTATGTTAAATCAGTTAAATCTTGGAGCACTTGATGCTTCTATTATGAATGTATTTTTGCGTAAATTTGAAGCGGGTAAAGTAACTTATACCCCGTTGATTGGATTACAATCAACGAGCCAGCTCTCACAAGCTGAAAATAAGATGCGTTGGACTGGGAATTGGGAAGACATTGCTTATAGCGTTACATTCTCTTTAACCGAACAAGCTTGGTTTTGGGATATTGAAGTCGATGGACAGAATGTCACAGTAGATATTGTCTACGGTCAAGATGTTGGTTTAGCTGACAAAGGAACGGTCCAATCTAATGAGGCTTATAACTCGCAATATCTTGACCATGCTGTATTTGAATCAGAAGAAAATGGGTACACGATTTGCAGCCGTCAAAATCAAGCACAAGGTAATGGAAATCACCCATACCTGCAACAAGGTGCATTGAGTAAAACAGTGGGTTATTCAACGGATGGCTTTCAATTTTTTGGAAAGAGCTACAAAACAACAAATGAACCAGCTATATTGAGCCAAAAGCATTTAGCAAACGAAGTCTATCAATATGAAATGGCGTATAGTGCTTTGCAATCTGAACAATTCCTATTAACCGGCAAGCAGTCCATTGTGTTTTATGGCTTTACAGCATTTGATCACCCGGAAGCTATCACAAAACCAGTAGCATTAAAAATGATCCAGCAACTATGGGGAAAAACTAAGCAATCAAAAGAAGTGTTTACAGATGTAGAGATGGTGAAAAAGGAAACTGTTATCGGGGAACCTTTACAGACTCAAACTTTTACTAAAGCAGAAATTAAAGACTATTTTCCAGAACGATTAGAAGAAGAATATGAAGAAGGAAAGTTGTTATCTTTTTTCACTCAGGAGAAAGCCCATGTTGTGTTAAAAGAAAAAGAAGAATTGATGGAACGGCCTCATGGACATATTCTGTTTAGCGGTGCTCAATTAACGGTTGATGAAGCTATTTTGACAACGACTGCTTATATGTATGGTATTTTCAATTCTCAAGTGGTGATGGGAAATACATCGAATAATAAATTTATCAGTAATATGCGTAATGGATTAAATATTGCTAAAACGGCTGGACAACGACTGTACGTAGAATTAGAAGGAAACTTTCATCTCTTAACTATGCCAAGTGCATTTGAAATGGGATTTAATTATGCCATATGGTATTACAAAATCCAAGACGATGTGTTGAGAATTAAGAATTATACGACTATCGAAGGACCTGAACTCTTTTTAGAAGTTGAGAGTGAAAAAAGCAAAGCATATCGGTTTGTTTTGACCAGTCAAGTAACCATGAATGAAATTGAAAATACAGTGCCTTATTCACTATCTGAACAAGGAAATCAACTACAGTTTCGTTCTGAAAAACAATCAACTATGTCTGAGCTTTACCCAGAATTGAACTACACCATGACGATTGAGGGTGTGGATTTCTCCCTTACCGATGAGCATTTTTTCTTGGAAAATGGAACAGATGCTGAGAGTCCGCTAGTTGTATTGGAGATGGATAAAACACCCAAATTTACAGTTGAGATTCAAGCCAGTTTGGAAAATGAAAACAGTGAATTCATTAAACGTTCTTTTCAAGATGAAGTTACAAAATATACTCACCACTTGAAACAAGTGATGAATGGGTTTGAATTATCGATTGATACTGAAGATCATTCATTGGACAGAGTGAATTTACTGGCATGGTGGTATACGCACAATATGCTCGTTCACTATCTGGTGCCGCATGGATTAGAACAATATGGCGGAGCAGCTTGGGGGACTAGAGATGTTATGCAAGGTCCAACAGAATATTTCATGGCGACGCAAAATTACGCCAGCATTAAAGAAATATTGCGGATATTATTTGCGAATCAATTTGCTGATGATGGAAACTGGCCGCAATGGTTTATGTTTGATCGGTACACTTACTTGAAAGCAGAAGAAAGTCATGGCGATGTTATTGTCTGGCCGCTTAAAGTGATAGGCGATTATTTAAAAGCTTCAAATGACTATGCCTTTTTAGATGAACCAATCGCTTATACAGACCGCGAAACGTTTGATAAAACTGAACAGACTGCTACCGTATTTGAACATATTGTTAAGGAAATCGATTATATTCAACACCATTTATTAGAGGGAACGAATTTACCAGGTTACGGCGATGGGGATTGGGATGATACACTGCAGCCTTTTGATTCTCGTTTGAAGAGCCATATGGCCAGCAGCTGGACGGTTGCGTTAATGTATCAATCGTTGAAACAGTTAGCTGAAGTTTTAAATCAATACAATCCAGATTTTTCTAGTGTGTTGAAAGAAATGTATCAAGATCTTGAAGCAGATTATAAAAAATACATGCTCTCGACTGATGTGATCCCTGGTTTTGTGTTTATGGAAAATCCAGATAAAGTTGAACTTATGATTCACCCAACGGACACACGAACTGGTATTGATTACCGTTTATTGCCTATGCAACAATCTATGATTGCTGAGCTGTTTACTCCAGAACAAGTTGAACGGCATTACCAATTGATTAAGAATGAATTGAGTTATCCAGATGGCGTGCGACTTATGAGTGAACCTGCCCGCTATGAAGGAGGAGTAAGCATGTATTTCAAACGAGCCGAACAAGCTGCAAACTTTGGACGTGAAGTAGGGCTGCAGTACGTTCATGCTCACATCCGTTTTGCTGAAGCTATGGCGACGATTGGAAAACGAAATGAAGCTTGGGAATCCTTGTCTATTGTGAACCCCATTAATATTAAAACGGTTGTACCTAACGCTCAATTGCGTCAAAGCAATGCTTACTTCAGTAGTTCTGATGGAGACTTCAAGACCCGTTACGAAGCGGCTGAAAACTTCACTAAGCTTAAAAATGGAGAAGTAGAAGTTAAAGGAGGATGGCGCATTTATTCAAGTGGTCCAGGAATTTACATGAATCAATTGATTTCGAATATTTTGGGTATCCGGTCGACTGAAACGAACCTGACAATTGATCCTGTGCTACCTGATTCATTGAATGAGTTAGTGTTTACATTTGAACTTTATAATAAGCCTGTAAAATTTTATTACCATGTAAAAAACGAAGCACCTCATTTAGAAATCAATCAAAAAACAGTCTTCACAGATAACTACTCGAATCGATACCGTTCAGGAGGGTTTGTAGTAAGTAAAGAAGAAGTTGAAAAACAATTAAAAGCAGAGGATAATCGCTTTGATATTTATCTCTAATGAAAGATAAGACTAGTCTTATTGTTAGATGATTGATATGATTAAAGAATCAAAGGGTGGAGAGTAGGGAAAAGAAATGGTAGGAATAAAAGATATCGCGAAAGCAGCAAATGTCTCCATTTCAACAGTATCTTATGCTCTAAATGGGAGTTCCAAAGTAACTGAAAAAACACGCGCAAAAATTGTAAAGATAGCTGAAGAATTGAATTATATTCCAAATAGGGCTGGTCGCAATCTTCGGAAAAAAGAAACACAGATTATTGGTGTCTATTTGGCAACTTATGGTGGTACTTTTTATGGAGATTTATTAGAAGGAATCATGAGTACGGCAAAAGAAAATAACTATGATATGATTGTTTGTTCAGGAGACCGTTCACGTTTATTTTTACCAGAGCGAATGATTGATGGTGCTATTGTTTTAGATACTGGTTTTCCAGATGATGAGTTAATTGATTATGCTAATCGAGGACACAAAATAGTGGTGATGGACCGTAAAATTGATCATGAAAATATTCGCAGAGTATTAGTTGATAACCGTCTGGGGGCTAAAATGGCAATCGATGCATTGTTGGAAAAGCCTGATACTCTTGTCTATTTGATTACTGGTCCGCCTGATTCATTCGATAATCATGAGCGTTTGAAAGCTGCTATAAAAGTGTTATCTGAAAACAAACAACCTTATGAAATAATAGAAGGTGACTTTTCAGAAGTTTCAGGCCAAAGAATTGGAAAAATCATTCATAATAAATGGACTGAAAGAGTTTCTGTATTTTCATTTAATGATGAGATGGCTATTGGAATATACAATTATTTTAAAAAGACTAATCTGAAAATTGGAAAAGATATTCGTATAATTGGATTTGATAACTTATTGGTTAGCAACTATATGACGCCAAGATTAGCAAGCATTGCTTATTCTAAGCATAAATGGGGTTCTATTGCAGCTCAATCATTAATTAATTTAATCAAAGACGAGTCAGTTGAAAACCAAGTTTTAAAAACAACATTGGTGAAAAGCCAATCTTACTAAACAGTGGGAGGCATAATGATGAGTGTTATTTCAGGTCAAATCGATTCTTCAGAATTAGGATTTATGATTTCTTATAAAGCAATTTTGCCGGAAGAACGAATAGGGCCGTATCCTGTTTTGTATCTTTTACATGGATTATCAGACGATGATTCTAGTTGGGTGTATAACTCTTCAATAGCACGTTATGCATCGCAATATAACTTAGCTATTTTTATGCCTCAAGTGCATATAAGTTACTATTCAGATATGTATATGGGGGCAAATTACTGGAGCTTTTTAACAAAAGAGTTCCCTATGAAAATGAAAAACTTATTTAATATCTCTCATAAAAGTGAAGAGACCTTTGTTGCCGGGTTATCTATGGGTGGCTATGGCGCAATAAAATGGGGACTTACTTATCCTGACGAAGTAGCAGGAATTGCTGCTTTGTCAGCTGCTGTAGATCCATATAGAATATGGCAAGATGATCCAAATAGAGATAAACTTTTCAAACCAGCATTTGGATCAAAAGAATCGTTTCTAGGATCTGAAAATGACTTATATGCATTGTTAAAACAAGTGAAAAAAGAAACCATTCAACCATCAGTTTTACAAATTTGTGGTACGGAAGATTCTCTCTATGCAGATAATCTGAAATTTAGTGAGGCTCTTGAAGAAACATCTATCGATTATACGTTTATTGAAAAGCTAGGAAACCATAATTGGGCATTTTGGGACCAAGAAATACAAGTTGTCTTGAAATGGATTCAAGAAATAACAGCAAAAAAAAGAAGCTGAGATTTTCTCAACTTCTTTTTTGCTGCGTATAGAATTTTATTAAGACGCGTTGTAAACTAGTTCGCCGAGAGGGAAATACCCGCTCAACGTAGATTTCTATTTGAGTAGATGAAATGAGCGTTAATTCGTTCAACTCAGAACTGCTTTTCATTTGAGTAGATAGAATGAGTGTTAATTCGTTTAATCCAGAACAGATTTCCATTTGAGTAGATAGAATGATTGTTAATTCGTTTAACTCAGAACCGTTTTTCATTTGAGTAGATAGAATGATTGTTAATTCGATTAACTCAAACCCGATTTCCGTTTGAGTAGACGAAATAAGCCATAATTCGATTAACTCAAAACTGCTTTTCTTTTATTATGCTAAAAATTAAGGTAGTCATCAGTTTCCAAACATGTCCTAACTGAAAGCATTATTTGATTGAATTTCATAGTGCTTATCTGTATACTTGAAAAATCATATTAGGCGAAAAAAGGAATGGAATACCTGTTGGACATAAAGGATGTGTGGAAATGACTCTTGAAAATAAAAAATTAAAAAAAGGCTTGTCTTGGTTGGCCGTATTGTTATGGATGGGTTTGATTTTTTATTTTTCTCATCAAGTTCAACAACAATCTTGGGATTTAAGTAACACAGTATTGGGTATCAGTGTACAAATTATTAAAATTGCTCAAGTTCTCATAGTGATCGGTTTGGCTGGTTTTGTTCTTATAAAATTAAAAAAACGAGGTATAACGATTGGTATAAAAGAATTAGTGCGTATTCTCATCGCAGCCTATTTGTTATATACATTGTCTATTGGATTGCGACATATGCTTGTTCCACCAGATTTGCATCATTTTATCCGAAAAAATGCTCACTTTTTTATTTATTTTGTATTAGGCGTTTTAGTAAAAGTAGCTTTAATGAATAGTGGTGTAACGGGTTTTAAAGCAATTGGAATTGGGTTAGTCATTTGTGTCGGTTACGCTTTTTCAGACGAGATCCATCAATTAATAGTACCAGGCAGAGGCGGTCAGTTAAGTGATGTAGTGATCGACAGTTGCGGCGCAGGGCTAGGAATGGTGTTGCAGGTTTTATTCGTTAAATTGCTATTAAAAAGAAATCAAAACAAGGTTCTAGAAAATAATTAAAAATAGGTATAAAAAAAATAAGCTCGGCGAGATGCCAAGCTTATTTTTTTGTGAGAGTTTGCTTACTTTAAATTAAATGATCCGTTTGGTTCCAATTATTTAAAGTGAATTGACCATTTTCATATCCTAATTCAGAGATACTTGTGTTAGCCAACGGTTCTTTTGAACGAAGCTCCTTTAAGTCAGTTCCGATCAATGATAAAAGTGTAGTCGTCCAGGTGATGCTGTGTCCTACAAATAAAAGATCGTGATCAGGAAATTGTTCGATAGAACGAAAGATTGCTCTGCTTCCTCTAGCAATCAGTTCTTGGTAGGTCTCTCCTTTAAATGCACTAGGATCGTATAAATCTGGACGTTGACGTAAATTGTAAAAAGTATCGGGAGAAGTTTTTTGCCAATGTGGAATAAATGCTCCTTCCCAAGAACCATAACCGAATTCCTTTAAATCATCAGTGTATTGAACCTTAAAGTCTTGCTCGAATTGAGAAGTAATCAAACGAGTAGTTTCGACGACTCGTTCTTGTGGACTAGCGATAATCTGTTTAAGATTATATTTTTTAAGGTGTTGACCTGTTTTTTTCGCATCTTCCCAACTTTGTGGCAATAATGGAGAATCAATATCTCCTCCTTGAACACGATTAGCTAAATTAAATTCAGTCATACCATGGCGGACAAAAAATAAGCGTTGCATGTGAATCCTCCAATTTTTTTGAAATATAATTTCATTTTAACATAAAAAAACCAGTAAAAAAGCTTAACTCTCTAACTTTTTTTGAATAAAATTTTAAAATATAACATTAGTTTATTGGGAGAAATGTAAAGGTATACATTTGAAATGTCATGTTACACTAGTATGTAATGGTTTTTTAAATGCGATTGGTCTATTTTTCATTAAAATGAAAAAAGTTATTGAAATTATATTTTAACGTGTTATTATTAGTCATGTCATTAAAACGATTTCAAAGGAGTGGTGCTATGTTTGGTTTATCTGTCTTTCTTGGAGATGAGTTAACTATTGAAACAAAAAACTATCTACAAAGAATGAAAGACAGCGGTTTTGAAGGTGTATTTTCTTCACTGCATATTCCAGAAGATGATGCGTCTCAATATGTAACACGTTTGAAGATGCTGGGTCAATGGACACAAGAGTTAAAGATGCAATTGATGATTGATATTTCAGGAGATGCTTTGAAAAGAATCGGGTTTTCATTTGACCGACCTGAGGAAATGCTGGATATCGGAATTACAGGTTTAAGAATGGATTATGGTATAACAAACCAAATTAGTGCTCAAGTCAGCCGCTCAATGAAGGTTGCTTTTAATGCCAGTACTATTACGCAAGAGGATGTTGATGAACTTAAGAAATTTAATACAGATTTCAATCAAATGGAAGCGTGGCACAATTATTATCCACGTCCAGAAACTGGATTAGAAAAAAATCAGTTTATCCGCAAAAATCAGTGGTTAAAAGCATTAGGATTTAAAGTAATGGCTTTTGTTCCTGGAAACGAAAAGTTAAGAGGACCCTTATTTTGTCAGTTGCCAACGTTAGAAAAACAACGAGGAGCGCACCCTTTAGCTAGTACGATCGAGTTGTTAGAAGAATGCGAAGTTGATGATGTTTATATTGGCGATCCAACAATTGATGACAGAACACAATTGCAATTTTTTTATTATATTAAAAGGAAAACGTTATTATTCTCAGTTATAGAAGAGCCAGAAACACAATTCTTATCCGTCATCGTTGGAAAGCATCAAAATCGTTGGGATCCAGCACGAGATGTCATTCGAAGCGCGGATGCACGATTTAAAACTATTCCGACTATTGAACCACACAGCACTAATGATCGAGTAAAAGGAAGCGTTACAGTAGATAATAAGTTATACGGTCGATACATGGGAGAAATTCAAATAGCCAAGCGACCATTACTTAAAGATGACAAAGTAAATATTGTGGCGCATGTTATTCCAGAAGATATTCCGTTAATAGATTGGTGTAAAGAAGGTCAATTATTTGAACTTCAACCGATATAAGACAATGAAAGAGGTTAAGGAAATGAATTTAGACAAATTAACGACAGAAACAAGAAATACGCAAACAATGAACTTAGATGAGCTTTCAACAAGCGAAGTCATGACTTTAATGAATCAAGAGGACCAAAAAGTGGCTTTAGCAGTTGAAGAAGCATTGCCTACAATCACAAAAGTAGTAGAAGCTATTACTGAATCATTTAGTAAAGGTGGCCGTTTAATTTATATGGGCGCTGGAACTAGCGGACGTCTTGGCGTTTTAGATGCAGCTGAATGTGTGCCAACATTTAGTGTTGACCCAAGTATGGTCCAAGGATTGATTGCCGGTGGAATGAAAGCAATGACAGTTGCTGTTGAAGGAGCGGAAGACTCAAAAACATTGGGAGCAGAAGACCTAGAAGCGATTCAATTAAATGATACAGACGTTGTAGTTGGTATCGCAGCAAGCGGACGTACACCTTATGTTATCGGTGGATTAGAATATGCAGCTAGCATTGGAGCAACAACGGCAACTATTTCATGCAACAAAAATGCTGAAATCAGCCAATTTGCCCAAATGCCGATCGAAGTAGATGCTGGTCCTGAAATTTTGACAGGTTCTACAAGATTAAAAGCTGGTACAGCTCAAAAATTAATTTTAAATATGCTGTCAACAGGAGCAATGATCGGTTCTGGAAAAGTTTATCAAAACTTAATGGTAGACGTAAAACCATCAAATAAAAAACTAGAAGAACGTTCAAAACGCATTATCATGCAAGCAACAGATTGTACGTATGAAGAAGCTAGTGAAACATTTGAAGCTGCTGATCACCAAGTAAAATTGGCAATCGTTATGATCTTAACGCATTCAAATAAAGAAACAGCAACTCAAAAATTAACAGAAGCTAAAGGGTTCATTCGTGAAACTTTAGCATAAAACTAGGAGGGTAAAAAGATGGCTGAAACAAAAGAGCAACGCATGGCTAGACAGATATATGAACAAGTTGGAGGTATGGGTAACGTTGATTCTGTTATTCACTGTATGACTCGTGTTCGTATGGATATCAAAGATAACGATAAAGTAAACTTTGATGGCTTGAAAAAAATCGACGGAGTTATGGGTGTTGTAGAAGATGATACTTTACAAGTCGTTGTTGGACCTGGTACAGTAAACAAAGTTGCGAACCAAATGGTAAGCATGGCAGGTGTTCGTTTAGGCGATAAAATTCCAGCCGGCAAATCAACGGCAACTGCATCAAATTCTGGTCGTTCTGAAGCCGAAAAACAAGCAGCAGCAAAAAAAGCTGAGCTGAAAAAGAAAAATAATACACCTTTCAAACGTGTATTGAAAGACATCGCAAATATTTTTGTTCCGTTAATACCAGCATTCGTTGGAGCTGGTATTATCGGTGGGATTGCTTCAATCTTCCAAAATATGATCACTGCTGAAACACTTTCCGGAGAAAACTGGGTAACAATTGTTTTAGTGTTGAATATCATTAAAAGTGGATTATTTACTTACTTGAACGTATACGTAGGGATCAATGCTGCAAAAGTATTTGGCGCTACTGAAGGTCTAGGTGGGGTTGTCGCTGGTATTATTTATCTTCCAGGTATGTTGGTTGACGCACCTTTGACAAATATCTTTACTGGTGACCCTATGGCTGCTGGACAAGGTGGAATTATCGGTGTTATCTTAGCTGTTTATCTATTGTCATTAGTAGAAAAAAGCTTGCATAAAGTTATCCCGGACTCAATCGATATTATTGTCACACCTACAATCACTTTATTGGTTATTGGATTAGTAACGATTTTCTTGATTATGCCCATCGCAGGTGCAATTTCAACTAGTTTAGTTGGAGCTATTACTTGGGTATTAAATGTTGGAGGAGCATTTGCTGGATTTGTTTTAGGCGCATTGTTCTTGCCAATGGTTATGTTTGGGTTACACCAAGTCTTAACACCAATTCATATTGAAATGATCGCTTCTCAAGGAATGACATTATTATTACCAATTTTAGCAATGGCTGGCGGCGGACAAGTCGGAGCTTCAATCGCTTTATGGGTTAAATGTCGTAAAAACAAACAATTAACAAACATGATCAAAGGTTCATTGCCTGTTGGTATTTTAGGAATTGGCGAACCATTGATCTATGCTGTAACATTGCCATTAGGTCGCCCATTCATCACTGCTTGTATTGGTGGCGGAATTGGTGGAGCTGTTATCGGAATGTTTGGTGGAATCGGAGCAACAGCAATTGGACCAAGTGGAGTTGCCTTGATTCCATTGATCGCTAATGGTCAATGGTGGGGTTATGTTGTTGGATTATTAGCAGCTTATGCTGGTGGATTCGTAGCAACTTACTTCTTTGGAGTTCCAAAATCAGCAATGGAGCCAACTGAACTAGTAGGATACGATTCAGATGAATTTGAAACTGAAAGTATTGTTGGTTAATTCCATTCATCTATTGTAAACTAATAATAGCATTTGAAAAGGCATGTAAGTCTAGCGATTTGCATGTCTTTTTCATTATGAAAAATATCTTTCAGCTTTTCTTAAGGACTACGGAGGTCACAAGTTATGCAAAACAATGTCTTACTGAAAATTAGAGAAAAGATTGTTGCTTTACCGCAATCTGAAAAAAAAATTGCTGAAACAATTCTTAAAAATCCCATGAAAGTTATTCAAATGAGTGCAACTGATTTGGCAACCGAAGCAGAATCAAGTTCTGCCGCTGTCATTCGATTTTGTCGATCAATCGGAATAAAAGGATTTACTGAATTAAAGTTGCAGTTATCAGCCGATTCGCAAGGGATCAAAGATAATTTATACACGGATATTTTATCCGATGAGAATTTAGAACAAGTAAAAAAGAAGTTATTGATCAATACCAATCATCTTTTTGAAGAAACCAATAATGTATTGGATACAAAACAAATTGAACGAGTGACGAAACTGCTGCATGAGAGTTCAGTAGTTTACCTTTATGGGTTAGGAGCGTCCCAAATAGTTGCCTCGGACATCCAACAAAAATTTAGTCGGATGGGCAAAATAATGGTTTGTTCACTTGACCAACATTTATTAGTCACTTCAATGGCAGTTACTAATAAGCCTGCCGTGTTTTTTGGTGTTTCGAATAGCGGAGAGAAAAAAGAAGTATTGGCATTATTGACGATTGCAAAAGAACTTGGATTAAAAACAGTATCGCTTACAAGCAATACAGAAAACCCTCTAAGTATTGAAGCGGATGTTGCGTTAAAAACTGCGTTTGCCCACGAAGCTCCATTAAGAAGTGGGGCAACAATATCTTTGCTGACCCAAATGTATGCTGTAGATATTTTATTTTATGATTATGCTTCTAAATACTACGATTTAACCGTAACAAACTTAGAAAAATCAAAAGCGGCCATTCAACAGTACAATCAAATGTTTGACTAGATAAATGAATGGTGAAAATACTAAAATAGGAATGTGACTCAGTCGACTAAGGCTTGACGATCACTCCTTTTTCGCTTTAGACAAATGGAGTGAGAACGTTTATTGCAAACCATTCGCTCTACTGATTTTTCTGAATTAGTGGTATGATATTTGTAGATAGATTTTCTATAATTGAACCAGGTGAGGAGTGGCTTACAGTGAAGGAAAGAAAAATTTCATCTTATTTTAGCGTTTACATAAATGAAAAAGAAGTTGTTTTACATTATGCGAACACAAAAGAGCTTGCTCAGGAGTTTCAATTTAAAATAGAAGAAGATGCGCTACAATTCTTTCAAGCTTGTTTGGATATTGAAAAATCTATTGAACATTTATCAACACAGAAACAAGAAAGTACTCATAATCAATGGGTAAAACAAGCATTAAAAGGGGTAGACTATGAATACGCAGAGTATTAATAACCTACTGTTTTAAAGGAATAGTTAAATGGAGGAGAACAAATTGATTAAGTTAATTGCGATTGATATGGATGGAACGTTATTGAATGAGCACCATTTGGTTACGGATAAGGTGAAAAAGGCGATAACCAAAGCAAGTGAAGCAGGAATCAAGATCGTTTTGTGTACAGGAAGACCTGTTCAAGCAGTTTATGAGTACCTTAAAGAATTAGAATTGCCTCAAGATGAAGAAGACTACGTTATTTCATTAAACGGTACGGTCGTACAAAAGACTACGACATGGGAAATTGTGTATTCACATGAATTGGACCATGAGCATTTAAAGCAAGCTGAACAATTAATTGAACCTTTTGAGATGAATTTTACCTATTTTGATGAAAAGGAATACTATTACACTGGAGCACCAACGGAAATGCTGCAATTTGATGCTGATTTATTAGGTATGGAAAAAGTCCATTTGCCATTAGAAAAATTACCGCATGATATGACTATCTTCAAGGCAATGTATGTAGCAACAGAAACGGAACTTGACCGTCTGGCTTCTTCTTTGCCACCTTTTATCTCCGAGTACTTTTATCCTATTAGAAGTCTATCGTATGTTTTAGAATTGTTGCCGAAAAATGCGAATAAGGGTGAAGCATTGACAGGTTTAGCAACTAAACTTGGTTTTGTTATGGATGAGGTAATGGCGATTGGTGATGGTGAGAACGATTTAGACATGATGAAAGTAGCAGGTACAAGCGTTGCTATGGGTAATGCTGTGGAGTCTATTAAACAAATCGCTAAGTATGAAACTAAATCTAATCAAGAAGATGGTGTGGCCCATGCGATTTATGAATGGGCACTACAAGATTAATTAAATTTAATTTTTTTTAAGATTTTTTAGTAAATTAGTTAGCGAAGAAATTAAAAGAGCACTAAGTCAAAGGAAAAAATTTGACTTAGTGCTCTTATTATTTTTTTTGAGTAAAGTTTATTTATAAATAATTTATTCATGATAATCACTAAAGATAAAAGTTTTTATACTCTTAAAATATTAAAAAAGCGGAATAAAGGAGGACTAAAAAAATTAATTCTCTTTAAATAAGCAATGATTTATTTCTGTTATCTGCCATTCCTTATTGATAAAGGCTGAAATTAAAGTTCATCTGCGGATGTTTGATCTATAATCAATACGTCTATAACTTGTTGTGCAAGCAAAGCTTTTAAGCTGTCACTTTTTTCTTTACCAGTTGCCAAGGCGATAACACAAGGGACATTCTTTAGATCTTCCAATTCAATTCCCATCATACGACTTGAAACGTCCGTGTCAACGGGTTGACCATCTTTATCAAAGAAGGTAGCTGCGACATCCCCAATTGCTCCTTTTTCTTCAAGTTCTTTAATATCGCTGTTAGTAAAATATCCTAAGTCGCGATAAGTAGAAGAACGAACAGGATTTCCAACACCCACGATAGCTACATCTACATCTTTGCCTTCTGATAAGGCAACTGAGATCATTTTAGATTCTAACAAACTTTCTTTTAATTTTTTTGTATCTGCTAAAGCAGGTGCATAAAAATAAGTACTGTTTGTATTTAACTTTTGTGCTAACAAAAATGCTAAATGATTGGAATGGTAAAGAACGTTTGAGTAGCCGACACCACCCATTATGGGTATGACTGTTACGTTAGGATATTGAAGAAAAGGCATCTCATCAACGAATTCAGCCAATGTTGTGCCCCAAGAAACACCAATTTTTTTTACTTTTGGAAGGATAGAAGAAAGATAAGAAGCAGCTGCTCTGCCAACATTCTTTTTAGAAATCGCTTCAGTAGCACTTTTTTGATTTGGCACAATAATAACTTCAGTTAAGCCATATTTCTTTTCGATTTCCATTCCAAGAGCGATGGAGTAGGCATCTTCATCTTTAATATAGATTTCGACTATTCCAGTATTTTTTGCTTCTTGCAAAATTTTTGATACTAATGGTCTTGAAATTTCCATTTTCTTTGCAATTTCTGCTTGTGTTAATCCTTCGCTATAGTAAAGGGTAGCAATTTTTAAGATAGATCGTTTATCTTCCCATTTTTTCACAATTTCTCGACTCCTTGAATTGTTAGTATTTGTCTATTATACCATAATTGTAATAGAGAAAGAAAAGCCACACTGCAAATAGTGTGGCTTTACGTGGAGCTGTTTTACTTTATAAAAGCAATAGCCTAGGGTCTTCTAAAATATCAATTAGAGTATTCAAAAAATCTGCAGCAGGCGTGCCATCGACAGCTCTATGATCAAAAGAAAGACTTAAAGTCATAGTTGGCTTTTTAAAGACGATGCCATTTTCATTTAAATCAAGTACTTCTTTAAGCGTTCCGACGCCAAGAATAGCGACTTCTGGTTGATTAATTACAGGATTAAAGTTTTCAACTCGACTTTTGCCTAAACTGGAAAGAGTGATTGTACCTCCAGTCATTTCTTCAGAAGCTAGTTTACCGGTACGAGCTTTTTCAGCAAGTTCTTTAGAATCGTTGGTTATTTCCGCTAATCCTTTTTGATTGGCAAATTTTATGACTGGAACTAGTAGACCATCATCTACTGAAACAGCTAATCCAACATTAATTTCTTTAAATTCATGAATCCCATCGTCTAAAGCATGAGCATTCAACCTTGGATGTTGTTTTAAGGCAATTGTCATTGCTTTGATAATGATTTCGTTATAAGAAATTCTTTTCCCTGTAGCATTTTCTACAAGAGGCAACAGTTCTTGACGAAGTTTAATCAATTCTCGAGCATCGAATGTAGCATTTAAAGTAACATGAGGAATTTCCTGCTTGCTTCTTGTCATGCGATCGGCAATTACTTTACGCATGCCTTTCCAAGGAATGACAGTATCTCCAGACTGAAGAGTAGGAGATACTAGTTTTGATTCTGGCGCATTTTCTGTTGGTGCTTCAATAGTAGAAGATTCAGGAGTGTTATCTTTTTCTTCAAGATAAGTTCGAACATCATCTATATGGATTCTTCCTTTTCTCCCAGTTCCGGATACTTCATGTAATAAAAGATCGTGTTCACGAGCTAAGCGTCTAGCAGCTGGAGTAGCGCGTATTCTTTCACTTAAATCTGTTTGTTCAGATTCAGAAGTTTTAGATTTTTCCGTAGCTTTTAAAGGTTCTGGTTGTTGTGGACTTTCTTTATTAGATGTTACGGCATCTCTAACAGTTTCTTGATCAAATTTCGGTGTATCGGTTTCATCTTTGGTCGCAGGTGAGGGGCTAGGTTCCTCAACAGTTGAACCACTCTCGCCAGGAGGAGCATCTGGAACGTTTTCTCCTTTTTCGCCGATATACCCGATCACATGATTGATTGGGACGGGTTCATCCACATCAAAATATTTTTTTAATAAAATACCTTCATCATAGGATTCAACTTCAATAGCAATTTTATCGGTCATGACTTCAAAAATTGCTTCTCCGATTTCAACAGAGTCGCCTTCTTCTTTGTACCACTCAGTGATGCTTCCTTCAGTCATAGTAGAACTTAGTTTGGGCATAAATATTTCATGAGCCATTATTGATTCACCTCCTAGTGTTTTTTCATCATGTTGCGAGCTGCTTCTACAATATCATCGACTTGTGGAACGGCTAATTTTTCTAATTCTGGTTGGTAAGGGATTGGTATTTCTTTGCCAGCTAATCGAACAATCGGTGCGTCTAGAAAATCAAATGACTCACTTTCAGCGATCACACTTGCCAGTTCAGCACTAAAACCGCTACGTTTGACAGCTTCCGTAACGACAATTGCTCTTCCAGTTTTCATGACTGATTTAACAATCGTCTCTTTATCAAGAGGAACTAAAGTACGAGGATCAACGACTTCAATATTGATGCCTTCCTTAGCTAGAATTTCTGCAGCTTCAAGAGCTTTATGGACCATAATGCCAGTAGCAACGATAGAAATGTCTGTTCCTTCCCGTTTGATATCTGCAACTCCAATAGGGATGAGGTATTTTCCTTCAGGAACATCGCTGGTAGTTTTGTAACATAATTTGTGTTCGTAAAACATAACTGGATTATTATCTTCAATGGCTGAATGCAACAATCCTTTTGCATCATAAGCAGTAGAAGGCTGGATAACTTTTAAACCAGGAATATGAGCTGTAAAGTTCTCTAAACTTTGTGAGTGTTGAGCAGCAGCACCCGTTCCTGATCCGCCTGGAGTACGCATTACTAACGGTATTTGAGCCTTTCCTCCGTACATATAGCGGATTTTTCCAGCTTGATTAACAATGTTATCTAAGGCGATGGTAATAAAATCTGAGAACTGCAATTCAAAGATCGGACGCATTCCTGTGATAGCGGAACCAATTGCAGCACCTGAAATAGCCGCTTCAGAAATAGGTGTATTCCTAACGCGTTCTCCGCCAAATTCTTCATACATTCCCCTAGTAACCCCAAATCCACCGCCATATATTCCAATATCTTCACCCATAATATAGACATCTGGATTCTCACGCATCTGTTCGCTCATTGCTTCTCTAACGGCTTCTAAATAAGTAATTTCACGCATTATTGATTTCCTCCTTAGTCTGAGTAAACATCCGTATACAGTTCGCTAACATCTGTAATTGGACTTTCTTCGGCAAATTTTACTGCTTCTTCAATGGATTGACGAGCACTATTTTGAAGTTCATCAGCTTCTTCTTCAGTGAAGACACCTGCATCGATGAATCGTTTCTTCGCCAATTTAATAGGATCTCTATTTGTTTTCCATTCTTTTTCTTCTTCTTTTGTGCGGTATTTTTTAGCATCTGATTTTGAATGACCTTTCCAACGATAAGTTAAAGCTTCAATCAGAGTAGGACCTTCACCACGACGAGCACGTTCTACAGCATCATAAGTAGCGTTTATCACTTCAATGATATCGTTTCCATCTATCGTCACGCCAGGAATGCCGTAAGAAGCAGAACGATCAGAAATGCGAGGGACATTCGTCATTTCTACAAAAGGACCACTCATTCCGTATAAGTTGTTTTCAATAAAGAAAACTACAGGTAAGTCCCAAATAGAAGCGAGGTTTAAGGATTCATGGAAACTTCCTTCGTTAGTGGAACCATCGCCAGCATAAGCTAAGGCAACTTTTCCTTCATTTCTCATTTTAGAAGTTAAAGCAGCACCTGTAGCAATAGCATATCCACCACCTACGATTGCATTAGCACCTAAGTTGCCATTTTCTAATTCGGCAATATGCATTGAGCCGCCTTTGCCTTTATTTGTACCCGTTTGGCGTCCAAATAATTCGGCCATCATAGGCTTTACGTTTGTTCCTTTAGCAATTGTGTGACCATGACCTCTATGCGTAGCGGTTATCCAATCTGTTTTCTTTAAGACAGCACCACTACCAGCAGCCGTTGCTTCTTGTCCAACAGCTAAATGAGTCGTTCCATGAATCATACCTTTAGCAAAAAACTGATCGACTTTTTCCTCAAAGTAACGAATAGTCCACATTGTTGTATAGATTTCCTTTAACTTATCATCATCTAAACTTGCGTGATTTTCAATTGATTGTGTCATAAGGTAAGTCCTCCTTTAACATTTGTATATGACTGTATCATATGTAAAAATTATATAACTATTTTTTGTTACAGTCAAGAACAAATGTAAAGAAAGTGTATCTGGAAAATAAAAAAACACCAATTTTTCCAATTGGTGTTAAAAAAGAAAAGGCTGGTTTTAAGAAGGAGTGACAATTGTCATTCCCGCTTGGCGATAAGAATCTTTAAGTTGATTATCTATTTCTTTATTCGTAATCAAAGTTGTAATTTGATCAGTAGCAGCAAAAGTAGCTATGGAATTTTTTTCTAATTTACTTGAATCTAATAATGCTAAAACTTTCGTAGAAACCTCGATCATTCTTTGTTTTAGTTCAACTTCATAAAGATTGAAGTCAGATAACCCGTCAATTAAATTAAAGGCATGAGCAGAAATAAAGATACAATCAATGTTAAATTTTGTGAGTATATCTGTCCCAATTAGTCCTTCAACAGCGTTGGAGGCTCCTTTAACGATCCCTCCTATTAAAATCAATGTAATGTTTGGATTATCTTTTAATAAATCAGCTGTTTTTAATCCATTCGTTAAGATAGTCAAACGCATTGGCGTATCCTTTAACAATTGTGCTAACTCGTAACATGTTGAACTTGCGTCTAAAATAATGCACTGTCCAGAGTAGATATACGTATAAGCGGTCTTAGCAATTTCTTTCTTTTGAGCTTGGTTTTTATTTGAACGAATGGAGTAGCTTCGTTCAATAACGATTTCATTTTTAGAATTGGCAACTGTAGCACCGCCATGAGTACGAACTAGTAATCCTTTACTACTTAAATAATTTAAAT
>NZ_JBEMBC010000008.1:0-64641 GCF_040274425.1 Carnobacterium sp. | reverse complement strand
GGTGAAGTGCTTACCTTATTTATTGCTACTTTACTAGGGTGGAATATTTTAGCACCGGTCCATATTTTATGGATCAATCTTGTGACAGATACCTTCCCAGCAATTGCTTTAGGGTTAGAACCAGCTGAAGCGGACGCAATGAAAAAGCCACCAAGAGGAAGAAAAGCGACCTTCTTTTCAAATGGCGTTCTTCCCAGCTTGATCTATCAAGGGATTTTTGAAGGAGGAATTACATTATTTGTGTACTGGTGGGCAACTCACTATCCAGCACATCCAAATGATTTACATTTAATTCATGAAGATGCTTTAACAATGGCGTTTGCTACACTAGGTTTACTTCAACTATTCCATGCATTTAATGTCAAATCGATTAAAAAATCGCTATTTACTGTTGGGTTTTTCAAAAATAAAACCTTCAACTTAGCTATTTTACTATCGGCAGCATTATTAAGTGCAGTTATTTTAATACCTGGCTTAAATGATGCGTTTAGTGTTTCATCATTAAATGTTGAGCAATGGTTGTTAGTATTTGGCGCATCCATTTCAATTATTCCTTTAGTAGAAATCGTGAAGTTCTTTATGCGAAGGTTCTCTAAGAATAAAAATTGATGAAAGAGAATAAACTAAATAGAAAAAAGCATTCCTGATTTTAGGGATGCTTTTTTTAGAAAGATAACATACTATTTAAAAAATAAATTGTGCTTGCAAAAAAGGCGTGTTATTATTTTTGAATAGCAAGTACTCGCTTTTTTTAAAAATGAATTTTAAAGTCTAATCGGTTTATTAAAGAAAAGAGGTTGATGCTTATGGAAAAAGTATGTTTTCCACCTGTACAGGAAGAAGATCCATTGATAACAGAAAAAATAAAATATAGTATTGCTTTTCTATTTTCTCTTACGCTAGTTGGACTAGCTCTTCACTTCAACACACTTGAAGAAATTTGGTATGGAAGTCTTAAAATCCTTATTTCTCCAGCTAATTTAGTAACGGATTATTTCAAACTCGCAAATGTTGGCGCGGCATTTATCAATGCAGCACTAATGATCATAAAGAGTCTATTTATTATCCGCTCAACGAAAGTAGCACTAACGGGACCATTATTTGCGGCTATCTTCACGATAGCAGGATTTTCTCTATTTGGTAAAAATTTATTTAATTCTATTCCAATTATTGTAGGAGTATATTTATATGCTAAAGTGACTCGTACTCCGTTTAAAAATTATTTATTATCTGCTTTATACGGAACGGCTTTAGGACCATTAGTGAGTGAAGTAGCGTTTAACAGCGGATTTTCATTTTTTACGGGAATTTTTTTAGGATGTAGTGCTGGAGTTATTGTGGGCTTAGTTTTGCCACCTTTATCACGTCATTTTGCTAGTTTTCATAAAGGGTTTAGTCTGTATAATATTGGGTTTACTGCTGGAATTATTGGTATGGCTTTCATTGCATTTTTTAGAGCCTATGGCATAGAAGTAGATACAGTTCATTTAGTATCCAGTGGTTATAATCAGCCGTTATCGATTTATCTTTATAGTTTATTTATTTTATTATTTAGTGGTGGCCTTTATTTCAATGGTGGTTCATTTTCTGGGTACGCAAAATTTTTGAAAGAAGATGGAAAAGGTGGACCAGATTTTATAAAGCATCATGGTTTAGGATTAACATTGATAAATATGTCTTTGTTAGGTATTTTGACTACTACTCTTGTGTTAATTGTAAGAGGAGAATTAAATGGACCAGTAATTGGTGGCATATTTACAGTAGTTGGTTTTGGAGCTTTTGGGAAACACGTGAAAAATGTTTTTCCTATTCTTTTAGGCGTGTTACTCGTAGGTATGCTGACATCAACTGAATTATCAACTACTAGTTTTTTACTTACTGCATTATTTGGAACAACTTTAGCACCTGTTAGTGGGCACTATGGAGTAATTGCAGGAATTATAGCAGGTAGTTTGCATATGGTTATCGTAACGAATATAAGTTATTTACATGCAGGTATGAACCTTTACAATAATGGTTTTTCAGGAGGATTTACAGCGGCTATAATCGTTCCTTTATTAGAAGTCGTTTTCTTCCATAAAAATAACCGAAAAAATAAAGAACTGATAAAGCCTATAATTAATACTGAACCTGTTGAAGACATTGAAAAGACCAAGCCATAATTTAAATAACACAATGTAAGTAAGTTAATGAAACGCTTCAAACTGACGAGCCATTATTAGTTTGAAGCGTTTAGTTTAGATAAATTTTTAGCGTTATTTCTCTGGATATTATTTTCCACTTGATTTCCTTACAAAAGTAAAGTAAAATTTATAGGTCACTGAAAATGTAAGGAAGTTCCTCATTTTTAGGGTAGTTACTTTGGACGGAGCTACTTGAGACCTTTAATCTTATGATGGATCTGTTTTCTTAAGTTTATTAAGGAAGCAAAAAAGGGAGGATTTATTATGACAAATCTTTATATAGGTATTGTTTTGGTATTATTCATTGCAGTACTTATTGGATTCTGGCAATTACAAAAAAAACACATGAAATTTTCAACACGTGTTTTTATTGCTTTAGGATCAGGTGTTTTATTTGGAGCTATTCTACAAGTGATCTTTGGATCAGGTAGTGAAGTAACAACCCAATCGATCGAATGGATCGATATCGTTGGATCAGGTTACGTTAAATTTTTACAAATGTTGATCATGCCATTGATTTTTGTATCCATTGTAGGAGCTTTTACAAAAATTGAAGGGTCTAAAAACCTTGGTAAAATCAGTTTTAACGTATTAGCAACATTACTTGCTACAACAGCAGTAGCTGCCTTAATAGGGATAGCTAGTGTAATGGTGTTTAACTTGGACGGAGCAGAATTTAGTCAAGGTACTGCTGAAACTGCACGTATTGCAGAATTAAGTGAAAGAGAAGCACAAGTAGCAGATTTAAGTATTCCTGAACAAATTTTAGAATTTATTCCTGTTAATTTCTTTGCAGATTTATCTAATTCTCGCTCTACAAGTACGATTGCTGTTGTTATTTTTTCAGCTTTTGTCGGCATAGCGTACTTAGGTGTCCATAAAAAAGATCCAGAAGCTGGAGAATTTTTTGCTAAATTAATTAGAAGTTTATATGCTATTGTGATGCGTATCGTTACATTAGTATTGCGTTTAACACCATATGGAATTTTTGCGTTGATGACTAAAGCATTAGCGACAAGTGATTTTAATGCATTGCTTAACCTTGGTGTGTTTGTAATTGCTTCATATGCAGCAATCATTGTTATGTTTATCATTCACATGATTATTTTGATTGGTTTAAAAGTCAGCCCAATTCAATACTTGAAAAAAACTTTTACAGTATTAAGTTTTGCATTTACTGCACGTTCTAGTGCTGGAGCATTACCATTAAATATTGAAACACAAACAAAAGCATTGGGTGTGGATGAAGCTTCTGCGAACTTTTCTGGAACGTTCGGTTTATCTATCGGACAAAACGGTTGTGCAGGTATTTATCCAGCAATGTTGGCAGCTATCGTAGCGCCAACAGCCGGTATAGATGTTTTTAGTCCAGCGTATATTCTTACGATCATGGCTGTTGTTACTATTAGTTCATTTGGTGTTGCTGGTGTAGGTGGCGGAGCAACATTTGCTGCGTTAATTGTATTAGGATCATTAAATTTACCTGTAGCAATTGTTGGATTAGTTATTTCTGTTGAACCTATTATTGATATGGGTCGTACAATGTTAAATGTAAACGACAGTATTATTGCTGGTATCGTATCATCTAAGCGATTAAAAACATTCGATGAAACGATTTTCAACGATGACTCTGCAGTTGTAAAGTCTGATATCTAAATCACTAAATAAGTAAACAAAAAGCGCTCAAGAATACTCTTGGGCGCTTTTTGTTTTGATTTTATAATTTTTTGCGTATTCCATGTGTAAAGAGCTTTCGTTTAGGTTTATTGATTAAATAGATGCCATAGAAGGAGCTATTTGATTAATATAACAGATGTATTGATTAAATAAGCACCAAATAAGTTTCTGTTTGATCAATAACCTACTTTATTGATCAAATGAGTACCAAAATAAGTTTTTATTTGACTAATAAAGTAGAATTATTGATTAAATGAGCATCAAAATAAGGTTTCATTTGACTAACCATACAAACCTGTTGATCAATCTTGCCAAACTATTTTTTGATCCTAACGGAAGTTGTTCTGTAGGAATACTAAGTTTTATTCTGTTAGCTAAACAGAATTTTTATTTTGAACTACCAACACTATTTGACATACAGCTACTTTTTAAAATTATTCGTATCTTAAGGCTTCTATTGGATCTAACTTTGCTGCTTTTCGAGCGGGGTAGATACCAAAGAAGATCCCAACAGCAGTAGAGAAAAGAAGTACTAAAAGAACAGAACCTAAAGTGATGTTAGGTACAATACTTAAGGCATTGGAAATACCATTTGCAAGAAGTATACCCAATACAAGACCGATGATTCCACCAATCAAAGTTAAGATGACAGCTTCCATTAAGAATTGGAAAAGAATTGTATTAGTTGTCGCGCCTAAAGCTTTTCTTGTTCCGATTTCACGTGTACGTTCGGTCACGGACACCAGCATAATATTCATGACGCCGATTCCGCCTACTAATAAAGCAATGGCTGCGACAGCGGCTATAAAGTTGACAAATAAACCTAATACAGAATCGACTTGATCTAAAGCTTGTAAAAAATTCGTTGCTGTATAGTAATCATTACCCACAGAGTCATGTCTAGTTTCTAGTAAACGGACCATACGATTAGAGACAGATTCAATCGCATTCTTATCCGTTACTTGAACCGTTAAACTATTGATAACAGCTACACTAGGATTTAACTTTTCCATTGTTGTAAGGGGAAGAGCTAAAGATAAAGGCATTTGACTAAGGTCAAATGATCCTTGTAATTCTTGAAAGGTTCCTTTTACTATCCCAATGATTTTTAAGTTCAGCACGTTTCCTGTATTCCCAATCAGTTGGATCGTTTCACCGATAACATCTTGGCGGCCATTGAATAAAGCTGTAGCTGTATCTTCACTGATTACAACAACTTCTTTTGCATCATCATAATCATTTTGATTGAAGTATCGGCCAGAAACGATCGTGCTATCCATCGATTGGTTTGTGTATTGTAAATCTGGTGTACCGCTAAAGGCCAAAGCTGAACGACTTTCAAAATCAGACCGAACAGTTGTGTTTGCTGTATTGTCTGGTGAGATACGAGTGATTTCTGGAATAGAACTTTTTAATGCTACAATATCCGCATCTGTAATCATCTCAATACCGGTTGCTTCATCGCTGACAGACAACGAAATAGTAGATGCGCCAAAATCATTAAAGGTTTTAGTGATCTCTGAAGTTGCACCATTTCCTACAGCTAAGATAGCAATAACAGCAGCAATTCCTATAATAATGCCTAACATGGTTAAAATAGAACGCAGTTTATTTGAAAAAATACTGTCAACAGCCATTTTAAAATTTTCACGAATGTTCATGCCGAAGTTCCTTTCTACATTAATTTTTGCTGCTGCAGCTGGTCGTTTACTAATGCGCCGTCTCTAAATGTAACAATTCGTTTAGTGTACAATGCAACTTCAGGTTCATGAGTGACCATCACGATAGTGGTTCCTTCAGTATTCAACTCTTGGAAAATACGCATAATATCAACAGTCGTTTTAGAATCAAGATTTCCAGTAGGTTCATCTGCCATCAAAACAGAAGGCTCATTTACGATTGCTCGAGCAATGGCAACTCGTTGTTTTTGTCCACCGGAAATTTCGTTTGGCTTATGCTTGACGCGATTACTTAATCCAACTCGTTCTAAAGCTGCTAGAGCACGTTCTTTTCTTTCTTTCGGCTTTACGCCAGCATATACTAAAGGCAACGCAACATTTTCTAAAATGGACATCCGAGGCATTAAATTAAATGATTGAAAGACAAAACCAATTTCTTTGTTACGAACTTTTGCACTTTCATTGTCGTTTAAATCGCTGACATTTTGTCCATTCAGTATATAAGTACCTGAATCAAAACGGTCCAATAAACCTATTATGTTCATTAAAGTTGATTTACCAGATCCACTAGGACCCATTATTGCAGTAAACTCACCAGCCATTATTTCCAGGGAAATAGTGTCTAAGGCTACCAAAGTTTCAGAACCAGTTGTATAGGTCTTAACGATATCTTTAACACGGATCATAGTAGGACTCCTTTCTAGTCAATGGTCACTTTAGTACCATTTTGAATAGTATCATCTGGTGATAACACAATAGTTTGATCTAAAGTCAGTCCATTTTTTACTTCTACATGAGTAGTGGACTGAATACCTGTTTCTATTTTTGTAGCAAAGGCTTGTCCATTTTCTACAACGTAAACATAGGGTTTATTGTCTTCATCGTACATTAAAGATTCTATAGGAATGACCAAAACATTCTCTGCGGTATTGGTTATGATATCAACATCAATATCGAAACCTACAAATAAATTCTCTGGTGGTGTGTCAAAGGAAATAATGGATTTTAAAGTAGCGGCAGGTGTACCCGTTTGACTGGTTACAATAGTGGCGATAGGGTGAATCTGAGAGACGGTTCCATTAAATACATCTTCTCCAGAAGTCAAAAGCGCAACTTGACCTTCTTTAATAAGTGGAGCATCTGATTTGCTGAGCTCAACCACAACTTGTAAGTCAGCCAAATTAGCTAGTGAAATAGCTGGGTCACCACTTTGACTGCTGAGATCAACTTGGTTGTCTCGTGCATTGACGGCTGTAACGGTTCCATTGAATTCAGCCGTTTGACTTGTTCCATCGCTATATGAAATGAGGATATCACCCTCCTGAACAGCATCTCCAACATTTACAGTTACCTCTTGAACCATACCTTGACCAAAAACAGATTGAGTTTGAGTAGATTCAATTAATCCAGTTGTGTTTAATCGTTCCTCAACCGTTTCTTGTGATACTTTTGCTGTTTGTACCTTTAGCGTTTCGTCTTTTGTATTGGATTCTGCGATACTGTAAATGATAAATGCTAAGACCGCGATTGCCGCAACTATTCCAAGTCCTTTTTTCCAATTCATAGCCTCTAGTCACCCCTTCTGTAATGTAATCAGTAATGGAAAATAACTTGTTCATTTATAAGGAATATTATAAGGATTATTATTTTTATAGTCTAGACTAATGGCTTATATACAAAAATATGATAAACCGTTATTTTATAAAAATAATTCGACAACTGGTATAATAATGAAAAGTCCTAAAGAGGTGTTGGATGATGAAAAGAGAATTGTTTGCAATTGGAGATGTTCATGGTCAAATTACACTTTTCAAACAAATGCTAACCAACTGGAATGAAGAAACGCAGCAGTTGCTTTTGATTGGTGATTTGGGGGATCGGGGGGAGAATCCAAAAGACTGCATCTTATTGGCACAATCACTTGTAGAAAAAAAAGATGCCATTTATCTAAAAGGAAATCATGAAGATATGTTATTGGCCTTTTTGAACCATCCTGAACAAAACTATGATCTGTATTGTTTGAACGGTGGGATGAAAACTCTAGAAACTTTCTTACATCCGGGCTTAGATGCGGAGTACTCTCCTACAGAAATCGTGATGCTTTTGACTAGTCGTTATCCAGCCTTAAAACCGTTCCTTGAGTCATTGCCTCTTTACTATGAATGGGGACGCTTTTTATTTGTTCATGCAGGCGTGGATTTATCAAAACGCGATTGGCATCAAACATCTAGTGAAGATTATGTCTGGATTCGAGATGCATTTCATGAAATGAAAAATACTACCGGAAAGATCATTGTATTCGGCCATACGATTACGCCATTTTTATATGGAGACAACCAAACAACTGATTTATGGATAAAAGATAACAAAATAGGGATAGATGGAGGTGCAGTATACGGTGGTGCGCTTCACGGGGTACTATTTAATGAAAAAGAGTTAGTTAGAGACATCAAACTAGACAATAAAGGCTATGTTTGGGATGGGTTGACGTAATTGTAGCCTAAATAAAATGGGGTTTAAAGGAGAGCGAAGATGATACTTTTTGAAAATGTTTCTAAAGAATATGAAAAAGGAAAACCAGTTGTATCAAATATCAATTTAGAAATAAAAGACGGGGAATTTTTTGTGTTTATCGGACCCAGTGGCAGCGGAAAAACAACAACATTAAAAATGATCAATCGTTTGATTTCATTAACGTCAGGTTTTATTCGCATTGACGGTAAACCGATCAGCGACTATAATTTACAAGAATTGCGATGGAATATTGGGTATGTACTGCAGCAAATTGCTCTATTTCCAAATATGACGGTTGAAGAAAATATTACGATCGTACCAGAAATGAAAAAATGGTCCAAAGAAGATATGAAAAATAGAGTGACTGAGCTTCTTGAAAGTGTTGGCCTGGAACCAGAAGCATACCGAAATCGTAAAACTTCTGAACTTTCAGGAGGAGAACAGCAAAGAATCGGTGTTATTAGAGCGTTAGCAGCTAACCCGGATATCATTTTAATGGATGAACCATTTAGTGCATTAGATCCAATCAGTAAACGCAACTTACAAAGAGATGTGGCAAAGTTGCAAAAAAAATTGAATAAAACAGTAGTTTTTGTAACGCATGATATGCAAGAGGCGTTAGCTTTAGGGGATCGTATCTGTTTAATGAACAATGGGAAAATAGAGCAAATAGGAACACCAGATGACATTCGAAAACATCCAAAAAACGATTTTGTGCGTAAATTTTTACAAACGGGTATAAGTGAATTTAAAGAAACCCCAACGATTCAACAGATTCTGGCAACTGGAAAGTTAGAAGCTAGTGAATCAGTTGAAGGAATAGGACCCTATTTAGCTCCCCATGATACGATTGACACATTGATCATCGCTTTAGCTAAAGAAGAATTTATTATTATCAAAGAGAATGAAGCCGATGTGATAGGCAAGATCACAAAACAACAGTTGCTTAATTATTTGGCACAAGAAATCCACGTTGAAAAAGAAAGTGTGGTGAACTAGTATGAATGAATTTATCACTACCTTTCAAGAACGTAAAGGTGAATTAGTAACAGCGCTGATTGAACATATGCAATTATCATTTGTCTCATTGTTTATAGCAGTGATTATAGCTATTCCGCTAGCAATCTACTTAACTAGACATAAAAAATTAGCAGCTGTTATGATCCAAATCACTTCTATTTTTCAGACCATTCCATCACTTGCTCTTTTAGGATTGATGATTCCTTTAGTAGGTATAGGATCTGTACCCGCTATTATAGCGTTGGTTCTTTATGCTTTATTGCCTATTTTAAGAAATGCCTACACAGGAATAATGGAAGTTGATCCATCACTAAATGAAGCAGCAGACGCAATGGGGATGAATCGATGGAAGAAACTCATCAGAGTACAAATTCCGATTGCTATGCCAATCATCATGGCGGGGATTCGAAATGCAATGGTGTTGATTATTGGAACTGGAACCATTGCGGCTTTAATTGGGGCCGGTGGATTAGGAAGCCTTATTTTATTAGGAATCGATCGTGGAAATAATTATTTAATTTTATTAGGAGCGATTCCAGCAGCATTACTAGCAATTTTATTTGATTACCTGTTGAGTATATTTGAAAAAATTTCGTTTAAGAAAACAGTGATCACCTTAGGCATCCTCAGTGTTATTATTTTGGCCTTACTGCTTGCACCATTCTTGATGAAAGACAAAGAAGAGCTGGTTATTGCCGGTAAATTAGGTGCCGAACCTGAAATTATTATGAATATGTATAAATATTTGATTGAAGAAGAAACAGATGTGGCTGTCACATTAGAACCTAATATGGGGAAAACAACTTTCGTATTCAACGCATTAGAATCCGGAGATATTGATATTTATACAGAGTATACTGGAACGATTTTGGCAACTTTTTTAAATGAAGAATTAAGTTCAACAGATGAACAAGATGTTTATCAGCAAGCTAAAGAAGGTTTAGCAGATCAGTATAATATGTCCTTGTTGGAACCTATGGCATTTAACAATACTTATACGCTTGCGGTCACTTCAGAACTAGCAGAAGAATACCAACTTGAAACTATTTCTGATTTGATCCCAATTGCAGATGAAATCAAAGCCGGTTTTACTTTAGAATTTTCTGATCGTCAAGATGGATATCTAGGAATCCAAGATTTATATGGATTAACCTTTGGTGATGTCCAAACAATGGAACCAAAACTTCGTTATGCAGCTATTGAAACAGGAGATATCAATTTAGTAGATGCTTATTCAACGGACAGTGAACTTGCTCAATATGATTTAGTCGTTTTAGAAGATGATCAAGGATTGTTCCCACCTTACCAAGGAGCTCCGTTATTATTGGATGAAACCTTAGAGGATTTTCAAGAACTTGAGAGCATTTTAAACCAATTGTCCGGGGAGATTACTGATGCTGAAATGCGAGACATGAATTATGCTGTAAATGTGACTGGAACAAGTGCAAGCGAAGTAGCGCAACAATTTTTAGTTGAAAAAGGATTAATAGAAGAATAAATGATCATCAATAAAGATTAGATCAAAATAATTATTTTTATAAGGTACAATAAAGGAGAACGTTATGAAAATTGGTGTGCTATCAGATTTACACATTGATACCAATAAGAAAAAATTAGCTGAAAATGAAACTTTTGCAGGAATTCTCGTTAAGCAGATTAACCATCAAAATATTGATATCTTGTTAATTGCTGGGGATATCAGTAGCGATTATTTAGTATCTCAACAATTTATAGATGAAGTCACAGAAAGAAGTGGTATTTCTGTTTTGTTTGTCCCAGGAAATCATGACTTTTGGTCATTAAAAAATGGAGAAACAGATACAAAAAAAATCTACCGTTTTTTTGAGAAACAATCCAATAGTTTATTAAATAAACCGTATATTTTGAATGATGAATGGGCAGTTGTTGGTAATGGTGGTTGGTATGATTATGGGTATGCGGATCAAGAGAAATACACTAAGTCAGAATTCGATGACATGAAATTGAGAATTGGAGTATGGCAAGATAAGCGCTATGTTCATTGGGGAGAAGAAAATAAACAGGTGGCTCAATGGATGTTAGATAAGTTAGAAGCAGATCTTCAATCTGTTGGAGAGCGAAAAGTTATCTTGATGACTCATGTTGTTACCCATCCAAAATTTGTTGTACGATTGCCACATAAAATATATGATTATTTTAATGCTTTTTTAGGAAGCTCTTCTTATGAAAAGATGTATCAAAATTACCCAATTGTTTATAGTATTATGGGTCATGTCCATTTCAGAAAAACCTTAGTAGATAACCAAGTGAATTATATTTGTGCTTGTTTGGGAGGCTCGAAACACTGGCTGACCAAAGATCCGGAAGCAGAAGTAGTGAATGCACTACTGACATTTCAATTGCCAGAAAAAACGAAGTAACTAAAAATGAGCTAAGTATGCAAAAAGGTTAAACTCTTTTTGCATACTTTTTTTGTAGTTAATAAATTACAGAGGTATTTAAGAGGAGTTTGGTTAGCCTCTTATGTTTATGGTAAAATAGTTAAGTAAAGTGGAACGAGAGAGGAAGAAATACATGATGGAAACAAACGAATCAATTGTACTAGATTTATTGAAAAATGAATTAAAAAGTTACTCTAAAAAGCAAATAATAACAGTCTTAGATTTATTGGCTGAAGGGAATACAGTCCCATTTATAGCTCGATACCGAAAAGAAATGACCGGTACATTGGATGAAGTTCAAATACGCGAAATAGAAGAGCGTCATCAATACTTAACAAATCTAGAAAAACGCAAAAATGATGTTTTGAGAAGCATTGGAGAACAAGGAAAATTAACACCAGAACTTGAAGGGAAAATTAAAAAAGCAATAAAAATGCAACTTGTAGAAGATTTGTATCGACCATTTAAACAAAAACGACGTACAAAAGCCACGATAGCCAAAGAAAGTGGATTAGAGCCTTTAGCACAATGGTTGTTGTCTTTTCCAACAACCGATGTACAAGTAGAAGCTGAAAAATATATTAATGAAGAATATAAAATTGCCTCAAGCGAAGAGTCTTTAGCTGGAGCACACGAGATTCTTGCTGAACGAATTGGGGATGAACCTACTTACCGAACTTGGATTCGTGAGTATAGTTCTAAAAATGGAGCGATCACAGCTAAAGTTAAGAATGCTGAAAAAGATGAAAAAGGAACTTTTGAAATGTACTATGACTATAGTGAACCGTTGACAAAAGTTGCATCTCATCGTATTTTAGCGATGAATCGTGGAGAAAAAGAAGATATCTTGAAAGTTTCTTTTGATTTAAACGAACAAAAAATTCATGAGTATTTGGAAAAGCAATTAATCGAGCAGTCTAATTCTACGGCGGTACCTTTTATAAAAGCGGCTTTTGAAGATAGTTATAAACGGTTCATCGGACCATCTATTGAACGTGAGATCCGTGCAGAATTAACAGAAAAGGCTGGAGAACAAGCTATTCATATTTTTGGAGAAAATTTACGCAATTTATTATTACAAGCGCCACTAAAGGGAAAGATTGTTTTAGGTTTAGATCCGGCTTACCGTACAGGGTGTAAACTAGCAGTTATTGACCCCACAGGTAAGGTGCTAGCGATTGATGTGATTTATCCACATAAACCAGCAGGTGCAGCTGCACGTGCTGAAGCAGCAATTAAATTCAAACAATTAGTTGAAACTTACCAAGTTGAAATGATTGCAATTGGAAATGGAACAGCTAGTCGTGAATCTGAAACGTTTGTTTCGGAAAACTTAAAAGAAATGGAACGACAAGTTTTCTACGTGATTGTGAATGAAGCAGGTGCATCTGTTTACTCAGCAAGTAAGACAGCTCGAGAAGAGTTCCCTGATCTGCAAGTTGAGCAAAGAAGTGCGGTTAGTATTGCCCGCAGATTGCAAGATCCTTTAGCTGAACTTGTAAAAATCGATCCTAAGTCAGTTGGTGTCGGTCAATACCAACATGATGTGTCTCAAAAACGCTTGGAAGAGCGCTTGGATTTTGTTGTAGAAACCGCAGTTAACCAAGTGGGTGTAAATGTAAATACTGCAAGTACACCATTATTGCAACATGTTGCAGGATTGAATAAAACAACAGCTACCAATGTTGTGGCTTATCGTGAAGAGAATGGTAGATTTGAAAGTCGTGCTCAATTGAAAAAGGTTGCTCGCTTAGGCCCTAAAGCTTATGAACAAGCTGTAGGATTCTTACGCATCATTGACGGGAAAAATGTATTAGACAATACAGGTATCCATCCTGAAACCTATAAAGAGGCAAAACAAATTTTAGAATTAGCTGGATTGACCTTATCAGATGTTGGGAGTCTAGAAGCTAAGAAAGTTTTGGAGAAAATAGACGTAGCACCATTGGCTGACCAAGTTGGATTAGGTAAGGAAACTGTAAAAGATATGTTGCAGGCCTTGTCAAAACCTGGCCGTGACTTAAGAGATGAACTATCAGCTCCGTTATTGCGTACAGATGTTTTAAGTATGGAAGATTTAATACCGGGCATGGAATTAGAAGGAACGGTTAGAAATGTGGTTGATTTTGGAGCATTTGTAGATGTCGGAGTCAAACAAGATGGCATGGTTCATATTTCTAAATTAAGCAAAGGATACATTCAACATCCAACAAATGTTGTTTCAGTAGGCGATGTTGTGACGGTTTGGGTCGATAGTGTGGATCTGAAAAAAGGTCGAATTGCCTTAACAATGTTGAAACCAAAAGAATAAAAATGGATAGCAACATAAATGATTGGTAAAAAAAGGAGTTGGGGAAAATCCAACTCCTTTTTTGCTTAACAGCTTTTAGTTGTGAGACAACCTTTAAACTTGTAAAATAAACCATAAGTAAATCAATAGGAAGCGAAATGAAAATTGAGATTGGAATAGGAAGAGTAAGTTATGAATGAAGCGGAATTACAGACCTTAGTGGAAAAGACCTCACGTGATTTTTTTGGGTTACCTTTTCAACATGAAGCAGTATTTAATTATCGTTTGCGTACAACCGGAGGACGCTATCACCTAAAGTCTCATAATCTAGATTTTAATCCCAGAATTCTAGAAGCTTTTGGAGTGGAAGAATTTTTAGGAGTGATCAAACATGAATTGTGCCATTACCATCTGCATTTATCAGATAGTGGTTTTCAACATAAAGACAAAGAGTTCAAACAATTACTGACAGCTGTTGGTGGATCAAGATTTGTAAAATCGTTAAGCAAACCTCAGGCAGTAAAGAAAAGACTGCTTTACCAATGCCAAGGATGTTCTCAAGTGATTTATCGACAGCGCAAAGTCAATACACAGAAATACGTTTGTGGCCAATGCAGAGGTAAATTAGTGCACGTTGAGATTTAAGAGGAAACGAGTTGAATCTTAGGGGGGAAGAGAATGAATCAAGAGCAAACGATCCAGCAAAGATTAACGGCTATTTTTCCAATGTACGGAATCCCATTACAAAAACAACGAGCAATCAATCAAACGGAAGACTTGTTTCGTACGTTGAATGGCAGATTGGCTGAGCCTAAAAAAAATGGGTTAACGATAAATGTCCCTAGTAGAAATAAGACTGATTTTACTACAGAACGACCTGTCTTGGTTAATCAAAATGGAAAAGTTTCCCCACTTTGGAAGATCGTATTGGACTATGAAATGAGTTGGTTGGAAAATAAAGTAACGTCAGTTTCTGTGGTTGATTATGGGGCAGTCGGAGACGGGAAATCAGATTGTACAAGAGCTTTTAAAAGAGCACTTTCCTCAGGACATAGACGTGTCCTCGTACCACCAGGCAAATACGTTGTCAAAGGAATTGAGATTCCTTCTTATACAGAATTGGTCGGAAGTGGCATAAATGAGACTGTTCTCGTTTTGCATAAAGCGGCTCCCAAAAAAACACGATTGATCACGAATAAACACTATTTAAAAGGAGATCATCACATTCGTATTGAAGGAATGAGTTTAGACTGGAACGTTGCAAGATTGAATGGTCATGATAAAACAGCTAGTGGAGGGACTTTTTCCAGTGGGATCACCTTAGCTCACGTTAAGTATGCCGTAGTTTGTAATGTGAGAATCAGCGATCCAGGACTGCATGGCATTGATGTCACATCTCCAGTGTACAATTATCTTGGCGATGGTCTTAGAGCAAGAGGCGGTAGTCAGTATATCTGGATAGACCAAGTTGAAGTCAGTGGATTTGGTGATGATGGGATAACGACTCACCATAGTGATTATATATTCATCTCTAACTCTTATGCTCATCATCCTAGTGGTCGTGCTCATAAAGAAGGCTATTCAAACTCAAATGGAATTGAGATCGATGACGGTTCACAACATGTTACCTTGACGAATAACCATACGGCTTTTTGTTTTGGAGGAGTCGAAATAAAAGCACATGAAACAAGCTCAGCAGCCTCAGATACTCAAATCATTGGCCATTTTTCGGACCACGACAATCGGTCATATAATTTTAGACACATTGGTCACCACCAAGGTGAGGAGGCGTATTCTAAGTCAGCATTTGGCATACGGGCGACCTTTCTTGCGGCTTGCTACCCGCAAGTGACAAAGTTATATACAGCCTCAACCCCAAGAGCACTAGTGGTATCAGCTTATCAAAAAGTTGCGATCCGACATTTTTTCGCAATAACAAAACCTGAAAATCGTTTAGATAAAATTGCTTTATCTATTCAATACCGTGCAGGAGAAGTAGCCATCAAAGAAATTCGATTAAAAAATTATGAAGGAGCTAGAAAACCTATTCGTCTCGGAAAAGAAACCGGACGAGTATATATAGATGAAGGAAATGAATGAGATAAAATAGTGAAATCATCTTTTTTTTCAAGCTTTTATGGTATGATAAAAAGGAAAAAATGAGAGTTAGGGGAAGAGTAATGAATACGATATATCCAGATGACAGTTGGGCATTACACACTGATCTATACCAAATCAATATGATGAAAACCTATTGGGAGCTTGGAAAAGCAGACACACATGCGGTTTTTGAATCCTATTTTAGAAGCAACCCTTTTAATAGCGGGTATGCTGTTTTCGCTGGCTTAGAACGCATTGTAAATTACATTCAAAAATTAAAATTTACACAAAGTGACATTGATTACTTAAGAAGTTTAAACACGTACCCAGAAGAATTTTTAGATTATTTAAAAGATTTTAAATTCAAAGGAACGATTCGTTCAATGGTTGAAGGAGAAGTTGTTTTTGCAGGAGAACCACTTATTCAAGTAGAAGGACCGTTAGCAGATTGTCAACTAGTTGAAACAGCTATTTTAAATGTTTTAAATTACCAGACCTTGATTGCAACCAAAGCTTCTAATATCAAATCAATTGTAAAAGATGAACCTGTTTTAGAATTTGGTACGAGAAGAGCACAGGAAATGGATGCGGCTATTTGGGGAACAAGAGCTGCTTTTATTGGAGGGTGTGACGCTACCAGCAATACACGTGCAGGTAAAATATTTAATATACCGGTTAGCGGAACACATGCACACTCATTAGTACAAGTTTACCGAAACGACTATGATGCGTTTATAGCGTATGCTACGACACACAAAGACTGCGTTTTTCTCGTTGATACTTATGATACATTGAAATCGGGTGTGCCAAATGCTATACGAGTTGCAAGAGAACTTGGCGAAAAAATCAACTTTTTAGGTGTACGTATTGATAGTGGAGATATGGCATATATTTCAAAAAAAGTACGCCAACAACTTGATGATGCTGGATTTACTGAAGCAAAAATATATGCATCAAATGATTTAGATGAAAAAACAATTTTAAATTTAAAAATGCAAGGCGCTCGGATCGATGTTTGGGGTGTAGGAACAAAACTGATCACTGCTTATGATCAACCTGCTTTGGGAGCAGTTTACAAACTGGTTTCCATTGAAGATGAACAAGGTAACATGGTAGATACGTTAAAACTTTCCAGCAATGCTGAAAAAGTATCAACACCTGGTAAAAAACAAGTATGGCGTATTACTAAGAATGACGATGGGAAGTCAGAAGGCGACTATATCACTCTTTGGGAAGAAAGACCCGACCAAAAGGAAGAATTGTTCATGTTCCATCCGGTACACACCTATATTAATAAAACAGTAACGAATTTTAGTGCCAGACCATTACTGAAAGAAATTTTTGTAGATGGAAAATTAGTTTATGATTTGCCAAAATTAACGGAAATTAAAACGTATGCTGAAGTCAGTCTAGGAATGCTTTGGGAAGAGTACAAACGCAGCTTAAATCCAGAAGCTTATCCAGTAGATCTATCACAATCAGCGTATCACCATAAAATCAAGTCCATTGAAAAAGCACGTGATGACGTGAATAAATTGTCCAAAAAACCAATTATCTAATAGTAAAATAGCTAAGAAAAAAGAATCAGTTACTGATTCTTTTTTTGAAATTAGAAATATTAGAGTCGTAAAAAGAACTATGCTATACTACATTTAACGATTAATCAAAGAGAAGAGGCTACCGTTATGTCAGATTTGAAAAACCAAATTATTGAAGAAATGCATGTTCATCCATCAATTGATCCAAAAGTTGAAGTGCGAAAAAGTGTGGATTTTCTAAAAGACTATTTGAAGAAACAGTCATTTTTAAAAACGCTAGTATTAGGTATTAGTGGAGGACAAGATTCTACATTAGTTGGGAAATTAAGCCAATTGGCTATGACTGAATTGCGCGAAGAGACTGGAGACAGCAGTTATCAATTTATTGCTGTACGACTTCCTTATGGCGAACAAGCAGACGAAAAAGACGCTATGGACGCAATAGCCTTTATCGAAGCGGACAAAGTGGTTAAAGTGAATGTAAAGCCTGGAGTAGATGCAACAGTAAAAACACTAGAAGATAGTGGGACATCCGTGAGTGATTTTGTAAAGGGAAATATCAAAGCTCGTCAACGAATGATTATTCAATATGCGATAGCTGGAAGTCATAATGGAGCAGTAGTAGGTACAGATCATTCTGCGGAATCGGTTACGGGTTTTTATACAAAATTTGGAGATGGTGGTACCGACATCAATCCTATCTTTAGATTAAATAAGCGTCAAGGAAAAGCGTTACTAAAAGAACTAGGAGCGCCTGAACATCTTTACAAAAAAATTCCAACTGCTGATTTAGAAGAAAATAAGCCTTCTTTACCAGATGAGAAAGCTTTGGGTGTCACTTACGACCAAATTGATGACTACTTAGAGGGTAAAGTTGTACCCGAAGAAGCAGCACTGAAAATCGAAAACTGGTACGTGAAAACAGAACACAAACGTCACCTTCCAATTACTATTTTTGATGATTTTTGGAAATAAAAAGAAAAGAAATAGATGGAGATAGGAGACACTCAAAGGCTGGGAAATTTATTCCAGCTTTTTTCTGTTACAGACAAACTGTCATTCATTTATGATTGTTCAAATTAGATAAAGAGGTGAAAGTAGTGGAAACGGAAAAATTATCACTTGTGGTTCCTTGTTACAATGAGGAGCAAACGATTCCCCTTTTTTTTGATGCAGTTGAAAAGATTCGACCAATGTTAGCAAATATAAGTGTTGAATATATTTTTATTAACGACGGTTCGAAAGACCAGACGTTAACTGTGTTAAGAGAAATAGCACTAAGATACCCCGATACTATCCGATACTTATCCTTTTCACGAAATTTTGGAAAAGAAGCAGCGTTATTTGCAGGATTGGAACATGCTACTGGAGATTATGTAGCTGTAATGGATGTTGATTTGCAAGATCCTCCAGAACTATTGCCTCAGATGCTTAATCTTATACGTCAGGAAAAGTATGATTGTGTAGGAACAAGAAGGGTAAGCCGAAAGGGTGAGCCGGCTGTCCGATCATTTTTAGCCAAAGAATTTTATCGTCTCATGAACCGCATTTCAGCGGTTGAATTTGTGGATGGAGCGCGTGATTACAGATTAATGACTCGCCAAATGGTTGAGGCCATTCTTTCTATGACAGAGGTTAACCGTTTTTCAAAAGGGATTTTTAGTTGGGTAGGATTTGATACAACATATTTAGAGTATGAAAATAAAGAGCGTTCTGCCGGGAAAACGTCTTGGTCAATATGGTCCTTATTTAAATATTCATTGGATGCAATTGTTGATTTTTCCGATATTCCATTGGCCATAGCTTCTTTTGTAGGATTAATTTCTTTTTTAATTGCCCTTTTCTTTATGATTGTGATTGTTATCCGAACGGTTTTATTTGATGACCCAACAGCCGGCTGGCCTTCTTTAGTTACCATTATATTGGCCATTGGCGGATTGCAGTTGTTTTGCTTAGGAATAGTAGGCAAATATTTAGGGAAAACTTATTTGGAAACAAAGAAAAGACCGATTTATATTTTGAAAGAAACTGATAGTGATAAAAAAAAGTAACAACAAATCAAGAATTTTTTTTAGTGAAGGTGAATGAAATGAGAAAATTAAATGAGAAACAAACGAATTCATCTACATACCTCAGTCCAACTGTTTTTAAAGAGTGGTTGATTACGATTCTTTTAGGATTGGTTGCTTCATTTACAGGGAACTTCTTATTGCAATTTTTTCAAAATCAATACAGTTTTTCTTTAGCCGTAAAATTTGCCTTTCAATGGCATACGGAGATGTTTTTAATAGGGGTATTTTTGCTATTTACTATCTACTTATGGATAACAGCCATAAGTGGTTCGCGTTGGCTGAGTATCCTTATTCTGACAGTTGGAGTAGTAGCAACAGGTATAACGACACAACAAAAAATGGCTTTACGTGGTGAACCTTTGTATCCATCTGACCTTACTATGATTCAAGAGTTGCCTTTTTTGATCCAAATGATCGATCGTAAGTTGCTTTTAGTCATCAGTATTTTTCTAATCAGTGCCATCATACTGAGCATGTATATTTTTATTAAGCATAAAAAAAGATCGAAATCCTTTACTGATTCTAAACAAAAAAAATGGAATTGGTTTGTAAGAGGAACCACGTTCATTGTGACTAGCGCTATTCTTTTTTATAGTTTAGGGTTTAATCAGCCAGGTAATTTGGTGAAATCTGCTTATGATCGACATGCTTACTGGATTCCTTACAGCCAGCAAATGAATTATTACAACAATGGTTTTATAGGCGGATTTTTGTATAACCTAGGTGTGGAAGCTATGACTAAACCAGCAAGTTATTCAGAAGAACAAATAACAAAAGTTGTTCAAGAATATAAAGAAAAAGCAGCTAAAATAAATCAAACAAGATTGGCATCAATAAAAGATGTAAATATCGTTTATGTCATGAATGAAAGTTTTTCAGATCCATCAGCTCTTGAAGGAGTTACCGTTTCAAAAGATCCGATTCCAAAGCTACGAGTATTAAAGGACACTGCCTTAAGTGGAACGATGTTATCTCAGGGATACGGAGGCGGAACGGCCAATATCGAATTTGAAGCTTTAACGGGCTTGTCAATGGAACCGATGACGGCTAGTTTAACGACTCCGTATACGCAATTGGTTTCTAGAATGAGTGAATTGCCGTCGGTTGTTTCTTATCTAAATCAGCAAGGACATGCCACAACAGCTATTCATCCTTATGATACAACGATGTATAAACGAAATGAAGTCTACCAAAATTTAGGATTTACAACATTTTTGACGGAAACAAATATGGAGTTTCTAGGTAAAAAAGATCGGAATCCATATATTTCAGATGAGTCCGCTTATCAAGAAGTCTTGCAACAAATGAGGACAACACAAGAATATGATTTTATCCATCTGGTTACGATGCAAAACCATATGGTTTACAGTGGTAAATACCCTAATACAAATTATTCCGCTCAAGGAACAGGGAATGCTAAAGAAGCAGCTAATTACCTGCAAGATTTAGCGTATAGTGATGATGCACTGGATGTATTTTTAAAGGTAATAGATCAATCAACTGAAAAAACAATTGTTGTTTTTTGGGGAGACCATTTGCCAAGCTTTTATAGTGAGACTGTAGTGGAAACGAATGGAAGTTTAAAAATGCATCAAACGCCATTACTCATCTATTCTAATTTTGCTGAAAACTACGATACAATGGGAACCATTAGTCCTATTTATTACATGAATCATATTTTAGACATTGCAGATGCTCCAGTTACTCCTTTCCATGCTTTTTTAATGGAGTTGGAAGAAACAGTGCCTGCGTTTGAAAAAGGCACATACCTTGAACGAGATTCAAAAGTTGTAGCTGAAAAACGAGAAGACCTTTCAAAAAAAACACAAGAGTTGTTAAAGGTGTACGATATGATCCAATACGATGTAACAGTGGGTGAAAACTATAGTAAAGCACATGATTTTTTTGAAGATTAAGTGCTTTACTTTTTTACTTGCTTTTTTGGTCTATACCATTTATAATAATAAAAAAGAGCAAAGGAGAATACAAAATGGCTAATGTATTAATAAATGCAACTATTTACACAGGAAAAGAAAAAATTGAAGATGCATTTGTTCGTTTTTCTGAAGAAATTTTAGCTGTAGGAAAAATGAGCGATTATAAAATAGAACCAACTGATCAAGAACAAGATGCTGCTGGAAAAATAATTTTACCTGGTTTTATAGATGTTCACAGTCATGGCGGTTACAGTTACGACAACATGGACAGCAATGCAGATGAAATCAATCAGATGCTTCAAGAAATGTATAAAGAAGGCATCACTTCTTACTTTGCGACAACAATGACACAATCTTATGAAGCGATTGATAAAGCACTTATTGCCATCAATGAAGCAGCCAGTAAAAATCCTGTGATTCAAGGAATTCATTTAGAAGGTCCTTTTGTTTCTAAAGTTTTTAAAGGAGCACAACCTGAACAATACATTCGTGTGCCGGACGCAAAACAAATGGAAAAATGGAATAAGTTAAGTGGAAATCGTATTCGCTTAGTCACTTATGCTTCTGAAACAAGTGATGCGTCAGAATTTGAAGATTATTGTATGAGTCATAACATTGTTCTTTCAATCGGTCACAGCAACGCAACTAGAGCTCAGCTGATGGACTCTAAAGCTTCTCACATTACACATTTGTATAATGCACAAAGAGGGCTGCATCATCGTGAGCCAGGAGTAACAGGACATGCCTTTTTAGAAGACGCTATTTATACAGAAATGATTGTTGACGGCTATCATATTCATCCTGATATGGTCAATTTAGCGTATAAAATTAAAGGACCAGACCGGATTGAAGTCATTACGGATTCGATGCGTGCAAAAGGTTTACCTGATGGCGAGAGCGAATTAGGCGGGCAAAAAGTCCTAGTAAAAAATAATCAAGCCAGATTAGAAGATGGAACGTTGGCAGGCAGTGTATTGACGTTTAATGATGCATTTAAAAACATCATGGCATTTACAGGTTGCTCCACTGAGGACGCTGTAAAAATGACTTCTGTCAATCAAGCAAGAGAATTCGGTTTGAATAAAAAAGGCAGTCTCGAAGCGGGTAAAGATGCCGATATGATCGTGATGAATAGTGAATTCGATGTAGAGCATACATTTAGTTTTGGGAAAATGGTTTATTAAACTAAAATTGAAAAGAAAAGGTGGAAATTAAAATGGAAATAATTATTGTGAAAGATAACGTAGAAGGCGGAAAAAAAGCCTTTGAACTGATTAAAGAAGGCATGGACCAAGGAGCAAAAGTACTAGGATTAGCTACAGGGAGTACACCTGTTTCGTTGTATCACGAAATGATCGAAAGTGACGTAGATTTTTCAGATATGACAGCTCTTAATTTAGATGAATATGTAGGACTTGCTCCTACAGATCCACAAAGCTACCATTATTTCATGGAAGAACAGTTATTTTCTAAAAAACCATTCAAAGAAACATTTGTGCCCGATGGAATGGCTAAAGATGCAAAACAAGAATGTGAACGTTATGATCAAATTATTGAAACACACCCGATTGATATTCAAGTTTTAGGTATTGGAAGCAACGCACATATTGGATTTAATGAACCTGGCACTTCTTTTGATTTAACAACACATAAAGTAGAATTATTGCCATCTACTATTGAAGCAAATAAACGCTTTTTTGATAATGCTGAAGATGTTCCACGTTTAGCTTATTCAATGGGAATCAAATCAATTATGCAATCCGAAAAAATTATTTTAATGGCTTATGGTGAAACAAAAGCAGAAGCTATTAAAAAAGCTGTAGAAGGACCTGTAACACAAGAAGTTCCGGCAAGCATCTTGCAAAATCATAAGAATGTGATTATGATTGTAGATGAAGAAGCAGCGAAATTAATGCAACGATAGGAGCGAAATCATGGCTAAGGCGACACCAATTTATATTCAAATTCATAATCAGATACGAAAAATGATAGAACAAGAAGTTTGGAAAATAGGAGAGCGTATTCCTTCTGAAAGAGATTTAGCTATCCATTTTAATGTCAGCCGAATGACCTTGAGACAAGCCGTACAAACTCTGGTAGATGAAGGAATATTAGAGCGAAAAGTAGGCTCTGGAACCTATGTATCTAATAAAAAAGTACAAGAAAAAATGGCTGGTATTCAAAGCTTTACAGACATTATGACTTCACAAGGAAGAAAACCTACAAGTAAAACGATTTCTTATCATGTCAAGCCTGCGAGTGTAAGTGAAGCAGAAAATTTAAAGCTTGAACCAGAAGAAATGGTTTTAAGAATGGAACGTATTCGATACGCAGATGATATTCCTATTTGTTTTGAAGTGGCAACGATTCCGTATCACCTTGTTGAATCATTAGGAAAACAAGAAATTACTAAATCACTTTACAAAGTTTTAGAAGCGGAACAAGGCATTACGGTTAAACGAGCGGAACAAACGATTTCCGCTATGCGTGCTTCTGAAAAAATTGCGGAGTATTTATCTATAAAACGTGGTGAATCAATTCTTCAGTTGAAACAGATTAGTTACTCAGAAGAAAACTTACCCTTTGAGTATGTTCGTACTCAATATGTAGGGGAAAGATTTGAATTTTATTTAGAAAAGGATTTACGCTAAGCAACAATTAGCGTAAATTTTTTTGTTGTTAAAGGTCCTCAGTCCAGTCAAAACTAAATTGCAATTGTATTTTAGCCATTAAGTTTGTATAATGAGAGCAAGAATGGCTTTGAAAGTAGGTTTCTCTTTTATGTATAATATGTTTCAAGTATTGGTGTTCTGCTTATTAACGATCATAATCAGTTTTATGCTGACACCGCTAATAAAAAAATTGGCATTAAAAGTAAATGCTATAGACAAGCCTGGCGAAAGACGAGTAAATGTAAAGGCGATGCCAACTTTAGGTGGGTTGGCGATCTACTTGTCTTTTTATTTTTCCCTATTTTTTTTGCAGCCGATCCCATTTAAACAAGTTCTGCCGTTATTTATTGCTTCTACTGTAATTATTATTACAGGAATGATCGATGATTTAATCGAGCTCTCCCCAAAAATGAAGTTATTGGGCATCATAATAGCTGCATTAATCATTTACTATGTAGCTGATATACGAATGGATCTCGTCACCTTGCCATTAATTGGAAAAATACAGTTAGGAGTCTTTAGCTTACCTATTACTTTAATATGGATATTAGCTATTACGAATGCTGTCAATTTAATAGATGGCTTAGATGGGCTAGCAACTGGAGTTTCAATTATTGCTCTAACAACCATGGGTATTATTGGATTCTTCTTTTTAACGATAGCTGACGTGGCTGTTCCCATCATGATTTTCACTCTTGTTGCAGCATCCATTGGATTTTTGCCCTATAACTTTTTTCCAGCGCGTATTTTTTTAGGCGACACAGGCGCTCTATTTTTAGGCTTTATGATATCTATTATGTCGCTTCAGGGACTGAAAAACGCAACGTTGATCACCGTGATTATACCGGTCGTCATACTAGGCATACCGATTACAGATACGGTTGCAGCCATATTGAGAAGACGGTTAAATCGAAAACCAATTTCGAGTGCAGATAAAATGCATTTGCACCACCGTTTAATGACGCTAGGCTTGACCCACAGACAAACGGTACTTGCTATTTATAGTATTGCCGCTATGTTTTCATTAATTGCATTGATGTATCCTTTGTCTACTTTTTGGGGGTCCATTATGTTAACAGTAGGCTTACTACTTGGTCTAGAGTTGTTCATGGAATTGATTGGGTTAGTTAGTGAAGAAAGAAGACCCCTATTATCTAGATTCAGACGTTTTGCCAAAAAATTAAATCGAAAAAGATAACTAAAAAACGGGTACAAGACGTAAAAGTCTTGTGCCCGTTTTTTTTAGTAAGCGTAATTTGTTATGCCGTTTGTTTCAAATTCATAATCGTCAGCATCCCGTTCATCTAAAGAATCTAATCCAAGAGCTACTCGGAAACGATGACTGACAAAATCAACGCTGTCTGGATAAAGTTCAACCATGCTTGCGCCATTCAACATGAAATCTGTCCATTCAAATGTGTAAGAGTTAAAGGCGTAAGAGCCCTCTAGTCCTGTTTGAGCTATTCCCAACATCTCATTGAAAGTCAAATCAGTACGCATATTTGAACCAACTGCTTCTATAACGTCTGTATATTTTGATATAGAACCAACACTTAAAGCTTTTTCAACAATTGCTTGTATCAACAATTGTTGTCTTTCTCCACGCATAACATCGTTATCGATTTTTCTTGTACGAGCTAATGCTAATGCTTCTTCACCGTTTAATGTTTGGTAACCTTCTTCTAAGGTGATTTGATTCATCTTGCCATCAGAATTTTGTTCTGAAAAAGCTATTGGAACATCCATTTCAATGCCGCCTAATGCATCTATGATTTTTAAAAAGGCGTCAAAATCAAAGGTCACGTAATAATGAATAGGCACGTCTAACAATTCTTCAACAGTCTCAATCGTTGCTTGTTCTTCTCCCTTAGCATAAGCTGCATTGATTTTATCCTCATGCAAGTATTCTCCTTGATACATGATTGGAGTATATGTGTCTCTAGGGATGCTGATCATGTTAACTTCATGGTTATTTGGATCGATAGTCAAGTAGATTAACGAATCGGTTCTTGCACTTCCAAGATCGCGTTCTTCTGTATCATCAATACCCATGATTAAAATAGAAGTGGTTTCTTTAATTGGATCTACTACAACTTCTTTACTACGGTCTAATTCATGATAAGAATCGTCAATCGTTTTTTGTGCAGTTGCATAAAGCTTAGCTGCATAAACAGCTGCCCCTAAAATGATAATCATAATTGGAATCAAGATACTGAGAATGATTGTATTCTTTCTTTTTTTTCGTTTATCAATATATGACGCACTTCTACTAGTATTAGGATGTTTCTTCACACTCATTCTCCTTCAGAAAAATCATTTACTTTTAAATTGATCAAGGCGGTGCTTGTTATCTAGATGCGTATAGCCTAAAATATCCTGTTTATTCTATCACGAATAAATACAAGTAGGAAGATTATTCGAAAAAAGTAACCATTTCTTAATATTTAACTTAAAACTTTTTTGTCACAATATACGTCTTCTCCTAGTTTAAAAGTTACTTGACCATTGAGCCACTCAATAACTTCTGCTTGGAAAGTAATTAATTGTTCGTGATCGATAAGACACAAAAAGGAAACAACGTCAGAATAAAGAGTATCCTTAATGGCATAGTTCGCTTCACGAAGAGAATTTTCCAATTTCCCTGAGACTGGATAAGCAACAACAATCGTTACTTGAGTGTGCAAACGTCTTTCAACAACTCCAATCTCATTCAATCCTTGACTGACAGCTTTTCCATAAGCACGTATCAAACCTCCTGCACCAAGCTTGATACCTCCAAAATAACGTGTGACAACAACCACAACATTTTTAAGTTCTCTTTTTTTCAGGACTTCTAACATAGGAACCCCAGCTGTACCAGAGGGTTCTCCGTCATCGTAAGCACGTTGGACTTCATTATGATCGCCAATTAGGTAAGCTACACAATTATGGTTAGCTTTGCTATGTTCTTTTTTTATAGACTGAACAAATTGTTGAGCTTCTAATTCATTCGATACATGTTTTAAGTGACAAATAAAACGAGATTTTTTTATTTCTAATTCAAATTGTCCGTCTTTTTCAATGGTATAGTAATGAGTTAACATAATTAATCCTTTCACCAAACTAAATAATTGCTTTATACAAATAGTGTACCTTTAGTGTAAGAGTTGAACAAGAACAATAGAAAAAGAATCTACTAAAGAAGGAGTTTTAACAAAAAAAGAAGTATGATATAATTTTAACTTGGACACTAGACTGTGGGAAAAATTAATAGTGAGGTGATAAATTGAAAATTGCAGTGGTAACAGATAGTACAGCTTATTTAACTGATGAACAGTGTGAAATGTATTCCATTTATAGATTACCGTTATCGGTTATAATGGAAAAAGAAATTATTGAAGAAACAAAAATAGACCCGACTACTTTTTTTGAAAAAGTTAAAACAATGGAGACTTTACCGACAAGTTCACAACCACCTATAGGTGAAGCATCTGTGTTGTTTAATGAGCTATTTAGAACGTATGATGCTGTTATAAGTATTCATTTATCGAGCGAACTGAGTGGAACTTACAATACGATAAAAAGTTTAGCTGCTATATATGAAGATTTTAAGATTTACCCATATGATTCGGGAATCAGTTGTTCAGCACAAGGTTACTTTGTATTAGAAGCAGCAAGAATGGCTAAAGAAGGTTTTACTGTTGAAGAGATTTTTCATACATTCGAAAAAATACAAAAAACCTTGCAGGCTTATTTTGTGGTAGATGATTTAAATCATTTGGTTCGCGGAGGACGACTGTCTAATGGGTCAGCAATGATTGGTTCATTATTGAAGATAAAGCCTATTTTGCATTTCGAAGATAAAAAAATTACGGTTTTTGAAAAAATAAGAACGAAGAAGAAGGCTCTTAAAAGAATCGAACAACTATTAGGAGAAGATGTCGCAAAAGGTTATCCGATTGTTACAACGATTATTCATGCTAATGCTGAGCAAGAAGCTCTAGCGTGGATGGAAGATTTAAAACAGCAGTACCCAACATTACGTTATGAAATTAGTTATTTTGGTCCAGTTATTGGCACACATTTAGGTGAAGGTGCTTTAGGAATGACTTGGGCAGAAGATCAGACAAGAAAATAAAGCCATTATATTATTTTATACAAATAAAAGTAAATGACATTCTAGAACGAATGGTTGAGTAGGTAAAGGTTTGGGATAAATAAAAGCCCGAGCCTTTTTTTGCGTACAGTAAAAAAGAGGTGATGGAAAAATGAATCATTTTTTGATGGGAAGAGAGCTGTTATTGAGTGAATTAAAAGAAGATTGTCTTAAAGAGGACAATGGTATGACTTCAAAAGGTTTTATAGAAGTAGGCCAACAACAGATTTGCCGGCGCTGTGGATCTAATCAACCAAAAGATCGACAAGCAGCTCCTTGTACCTGTGGAAAAAATTGTTTTTATTGCATACGCTGCCTTCAAATGGGAAAAGTTAAACAATGTAGTAAGTTTTACCATATTTCTGAAAAAAATCAGTTTATCCCAATAAAAGAACCTATTTTGACTTGGCGAGGTCAACTATCGCAGCAGCAAGAAAGTGCATCTAAAGAGATTGAAACAACTATAAAAACTGGCCAAACAAGACTGATATGGGCTGTGGCTGGTGCCGGGAAAACAGAAATGCTTTTTAAAGGAATAGAATGGGCAATCAAAAGTGGGAAAAGAGTCTGTATTGCTTCTCCGAGAACGGATGTGTGTCTAGAATTAGCCCCTCGTCTAAAAAGCGCTTTTCAATATGTAGAACAAATCACTCTTTATGGAGAGATGGAAGAAAGTTACAGCTACACCCAATTAGTTATTGCGACTACTCATCAGCTTATGCGATTTAGAGAGGCATTTGATGTCTTAATTATCGATGAAATTGATGCTTTTCCCTTTGATACAGATAAATCCTTGCAATATGCTGCACAAAAAGCTAAAAAAACTACAGGAACCCTTATTTATTTATCTGCTACTCCAAACAAAAAAATGCGGCAAGATATTGCGCAAAAAAAATTAACTGCTTCAGTTTTACCAGCGCGCTATCATGGATTTGAGCTACCTGAACCTAAAGCTATTTGGGCAGGTGATTGGCGTAAATCTATTGTGAAACGGCAAAAAAATGCTGTGATATTCAAAGAGATTCAACGTTTGTTACAAGCAAAACGTCGATTCCTAGTATTCGTTCCTAATATTGAATTAATGCTTGAATTTTCAAGCTGTCTTGCAGATTTTTTTCCAGACTGTTCATTTACAAGCGTTTCTTCAGAGGATGAGCAACGCAAAGAAAAAGTACAGAAGATGCGTGATGAAAGCTATCAGTTCATGTTGACAACAACTATTTTGGAGCGAGGTGTTACTTTTCGAGATATTGATGTCCTAGTAGTAGGTGCTGAAGATCGGACGTTCACAGAAGCCGCATTGATTCAAATTGCCGGTCGTGTTGGTAGACATCGTGATTTTCCAACAGGAGAAGTGCATTATCTCCATTATGGACAAACAAAAGCGTTGAAAGATGCTATCGCCCAAATAAAAAAAATGAACCAATTAGCTCGTGAAAGGGGATTGTTGATAGGGAAATGAACTGTCTATGGTGTGGAAAGACAACTAAAGAAGGCATACAATTAAGAGAATTGGTGTCTTTTACCAGAGTTGAACCAATGGTTAGATGTGATTCTTGTTCAAGTAAATTAGTGTCGTTACAAAATGTTCCCATTTGTCGAGGATGCAGTCGGCATTGGATAGAAGAAGAGCTTTGTTCAGATTGCCAAAAATGGAAAGTTGAATATCCAAGCTATCCCTTCAAACATACAGCGTTATATCAATACAATACATTTATAAAAGAGTGGATAGAGGCTTACAAATATACGGGAGATTACCGGTTAGGTGAATTATTTAAAAAAGAAATTCAATCCTTTTTTTTTAAGCAAAAAAAACAAGTTATCCCCATACCGATAAGCGATAAAAGCAAACAATTAAGAGGATTTAACCAAGTAGAAGGTTTGCTGGAATTTGCCGGGGTAAGTTACACAGCCGTTTTAATTCATTGTGGGACCGGAGAAAAACAATCAAGTAAAGATCGGAAAATGCGCATGCTCTCTCCCCAACCATTTGTGGTTGACAAGAGTCTTCAAATGAACATAAAAGGAAAACACCTAATCCTAGTGGATGATATCTATACGACAGGTCGAACCTTTTTTCATGCAGCTGACTGTTTGATGAGAAACGGGGCGCAAAGTATTGAAACATTTTCTGTTTCTCGCTAAAGTTAGCCAAATGTAATCGATTTTATTTGCAATCTTTGGGTGTTGATATATAATTAATTTAAGCATATCATCATTTGAGTGGTCCAATTGATGATGCTGATTCTGATACACAATCAGATGAAAGGGGAGAGTGTTTATGTTTAAATATAATGTCCGTGGCGAAAATATTGAGGTAACTGCAGCTATTCGTAGTTATGTTGAAAAAAAAGTGGGGAAAGTTGAAAAATATTTTAATGATGTACCTGAAGCAACAGCCCACGTTAATTTAAAAACGTATTCCGATAAAACTGCTAAAGTGGAGGTAACGATTCCTTTACCTTATTTAGTTCTACGTGCGGAAGAAACCTCGCCTGATTTATATGGAAGTGTTGATTTGGTAACAGATAAACTTGAACGCCAAATGAGAAAATATAAAACTAAAGTTAACCGCAGATCTCGCGGATCCAACGTTGTTGTTCCACCTTCTTTACCAGGGGAAGAGGAAGAATTAATGGAAGATGAAGTAAATATCGTTAGAACGAAACGCTTATCATTAAAACCAATGGACAGTGAAGAAGCGGTATTGCAAATGGATATGTTAGGACATAATTTCTTCATTTTTGAAGATGCAGATACAAATGGTACAAGTATTGTATACCGTCGTAAAGACGGAAAATATGGATTAATTGAAACCGAATAACTTAAAGTACTGAAAATGAAAAAACTTCAAGGCAAGAGAAACTTCTTTCTTGCCTTGAAGTTTTTTGAATTTTCTTTTTTACTAAAAAGCATCTAGATAAGGAACGCTTAATGTAGATAAAAAGGTTTCAATTGTGAATCAGTAATGATAGAATTAATAAGAATATTGACTATTGTCATAAAAACCGAAAGTTCTAGCGTCAAGCTGAAGTCAACTAGTCTACTAACAAAATGAAACTTAACTTAAACTAAACAGAAATATAGATAAAGATATAGGGGAGAAAGATTAATGGCTAATTTTTTACGTAACTTAATTGAGAACGATAAAAAAGAATTAAAAAGCTTAAGCAAAATAGCTAAGCAAGTTGAAGAACTTGCGGATGAAATGGCTAATTTGTCTGATGATGAACTAAAAGCAAAAACACCTTTATTTAAGAAAAGATATCAAGATGGAGAAACGTTAGATGCGTTACTGCCTGAATCTTTTGCGGTTGTCAGAGAAGCAGCTAAACGTGTACTAGGATTGTATCCTTATCACGTACAATTAATGGGTGGGGTTACGCTACATCGTGGAAACATTCCTGAAATGAAGACTGGTGAAGGTAAAACGCTAACTGCAACAATGCCTGTTTATTTAAATGCGTTAACAGGAGAAGGCGTACACGTTGTCACAGTAAATGAATATTTATCTAGTCGTGATGCTACTGAAATGGGAGAGTTGTATGAATGGTTAGGCTTAACAGTAGGCTTAAACTTAAATTCAAAATCTTCAGAAGAAAAACGTGAAGCTTATTTAGCGGATGTTATGTACAGTACGAATAACGAATTAGGATTTGATTACCTTAGAGATAATATGGTTGTCTACAAAGAACAAATGGTACAAAGACCATTAAATTATGCGATCGTCGATGAAGTCGATTCTATTTTAATTGATGAAGCTAGAACACCATTGATCATTTCAGGTCAAGCAGCGAAATCGACAGCTCTATACAATCGAACAGATTTCTTTGTTAAAGGATTAAAAGAGGAAGAAGATTTCACAATTGACATTCCTTCTAAAACGATTGCTTTAACGGAAACTGGAATTGAGAAAGCTGAAAAAACGTTTAGAATAGATAATTTGTATGATGTGGAAAACCAAGCGCTGACACACCATATCGATCAAGCTTTAAGAGCTAACTTTATTATGCATCATGACGTAGATTACGTTATTCAAGATGGTAAAGTAATGATCGTAGACCAGTTTACTGGTCGTATTATGGAAGGTCGTCGCTATTCTGATGGTTTGCACCAAGCTATTGAAGCTAAAGAAAATGTAGAAATACAAAATGAATCAAAAACAATGGCGAATATAACGTTCCAAAACTACTTCCGTATGTATAGAAAATTAGCAGGTATGACAGGTACAGCTAAGACAGAAGAAGAAGAATTCCGTGAAATTTATAACATTCACGTAGTGTCTATACCAACAAATAAACCATTGATTCGTGATGACAAACCAGATTTACTTTACCCAACATTGGAAAGCAAGTATCATGCTGTAGTTGAAGAAATCAAAGAACGACATGCTAATGGCCAGCCAGTATTGGTAGGAACGGTAGCGGTTGAAACATCTGAACTAATAGCCGGTTATTTAAGAAAAAATAACATTCCTCATCAAGTTTTGAATGCCAAAAATCATTTTAAAGAAGCTGAAATTATTACAAATGCTGGCCAAAAAGGCTCAGTTACAATTGCGACCAACATGGCTGGACGTGGAACAGATATTAAATTAGGTGCAGGTGTTCGTGAAGTAGGCGGACTATGTGTTATTGGTACAGAACGACACGAATCACGTCGTATTGATAATCAATTGCGTGGACGTTCTGGACGACAAGGTGATCCTGGTGTTACTCAATTTTATCTTTCATTAGAAGATGAATTAATGAAGAGGTTTGGTTCGGAACGTATCCAAGCTGTTCTTGAACGTCTTAAAGTGAGTGAAGAAGATGCTGTAATCCAAAGTAAAATGATTTCACGCCAAGTTGAATCTGCTCAAAAACGTGTGGAAGGAAACAACTATGATACACGTAAAAATGTTTTGCAGTATGATGACGTTATGCGTGAACAACGCGAAATTATGTACAATCAACGACTTGAAGTGATCATGGCTGAAGATTCATTGAAACATGTCACTGTTCCAATGATCCAACGTACGATAGCACGCATTGTACAAATCAATACCCAAGGACCAAAAGAAGAGTGGAAATTACAAACTATTCTTGATTTTGCACAGGCTTCGCTGGTTCACCCAGATGATATTGCCATGAGTGATTTAGAAGGTAAAACAGTTGAAGAAATTGAAACAGTCTTATTGGATGCTGCAAAATCAATCTATGCTGAAAAAGAGAAACAATTAAATGGTAAAGAACAAGTTCTAGAATTTGAAAAAGTTGTTATTTTACGTGTAGTGGATAGCAAATGGACAGAGCACATTGATACAATGGAACAACTGCGCCAAGGTATTGGACTGCGTGCATATGGACAAAGCAATCCATTAGTTGAGTACCAAGCAGAAGGGTTCAAATTATTTGAAGAAATGATTGGTTCTATTGATTACGAAGTGACTCGTCTATTGATGAAATCACAAATTCGTCAAAACTTGCAAAGAGAACAAGTTGCCAAAGGAACAACGGCACGTTCAACAGGTGACGGACAAGTTGTTAAAGAAGCTCAAAAAAAACCAATGAAAATAGATAGTTCAAAAGTAGGACGTAATGATCCTTGTCCATGCGGAAGCGGCAAAAAATATAAAAATTGTCATGGAAAATTGGATTAAACAAACCATTAATGGTTCGTTCAATTACCACATCAACTAAAAAAATATAATATAGGAAAGAACACGATTTGTAAGATGAGTCGTGTTCTTTCTAAATTGGAGTGAAGATAATGGAATTAAGTGATATTAGAAATAATTTAGAAACTGCGAATAAAAAAATAAACGGTTTTGGGAGGTCTCTTTGACTTAGAAACATTAGAAAGAGACATTGCTGAATACAATGATAGAATGGCAGAACCAACATTTTGGGATGATGCACAAAAAGCTCAAGCGATTATCAATGAAGCAAATGAATTAAAAGAAAAATACAATCAATATAAAGACCTTTTAACTGAAAAAGAGGAATTAGACCTATTGCTAGAAATGGTAAAAGAAGAAAACGATGAAGAACTAGTAAAAGAATTGAATAGTAAAATCAATCCCTTCCTAGATAAACTAGATCAATATGAGCTGGACCTACTATTGAGTGATCCATACGATAAGAACAATGCGATTATTGAACTACATCCAGGAGCAGGTGGAACTGAATCACAAGATTGGGGCAACATGCTACTTAGAATGTACACACGCTGGGCTGAAAAAAGAGGATTTAAGATCGAAACACTGGATTACCAATCTGGTGATGAGGCAGGGATAAAAAGTGTAACATTGCTGATTAAAGGAATGAATGCTTATGGATACTTGAAAGCTGAAAAAGGCGTTCATCGTTTAGTACGAATTTCTCCATTCGATTCTGCAGGGCGCAGACATACCTCTTTTGTTTCCATTGATGTTGTACCCGAGCTAGATGACAGTGTGGATATAAAAATCAATTCGGATGATTTAAAAGTAGATACGTATCGGGCCAGTGGAGCTGGCGGACAGCACATTAATACAACAGATTCAGCTGTCCGAATCACACATATGCCAACTGGAGTTGTAGTTGCTAGTCAAGCACAACGTTCACAATTAAAAAATAGAGAACAAGCAATGAGCATGCTAAAAGCGAAATTACATCAACTTGAGGTAGAAGAGCATGAAAAAGAAATGGCTGCTATTAGAGGCGAACAATTAGAAATTGGTTGGGGATCACAAATTAGATCTTATGTCTTCCATCCCTATTCAATGGTAAAAGATCATCGTACAAATTATGAAACAGGTAATATCAGTCAGGTTATGGACGGCGGAATTGACCCGTTTATACAGGCTTATCTGAGAAGTAAAATCTCAACAACTGAAGAATAATAAAAAAAGTCAAAATTCCGACAAATTTAGCTGAGTTGTCAGAATTTTGATTTTTTTGTTTGTAACAAAAGAAATCTATCGAATCCCAAAAAAAGAGCTAAATAAAAGGTTAAGTGGTAGAGCCTTTCCTTATTAAAGCGAATTATATGTTTTTTTTAAAAAAAAAGACTTAAAATTGTTCAGCACATATAAACAAGACAGTAACGTTACAAAAAGAATACAGATTGAAATGAATTTGTAAAGTAAATACAACTGACAGAATTTTTTATAGTGCTATAATGATTAAGCATTGAGGCAAAATACCCATGGCGGTAGAATAAACACCTGAATTGTGTGTTAGAAACTAAAAAAGTTAGGTGATAAAAAAATGATTGAAATGCAAAATGTTTATAAGAAGTATCCTAACGGTATTACAGCAATCAATGGTTTGTCTGTTCGTATAGAGCCAGGTGAATTTGTATATGTTGTCGGACCTAGTGGAGCTGGTAAATCAACTTTTATAAAGATGATTTATCGTGAAGAAAAAGCAACTAAAGGAACAATTAAAGTCGGAGATTTTGATTTAATGACTATTAAAGAAAAAAGCATTCCTTTTTTAAGACGTTATGTCGGAGTTGTTTTCCAAGATTTTAAATTGCTTCCAAAATTAACAGTTTATGAAAATATTGCTTATGCGATGGAAGTTGTCGAAAAAAACCCTAAAGCCATTCAAAAAAGAGTATTAGAAGTTCTCGAACTAGTCGGCTTAAAACACAAAGTGCGTATGTTTCCTAATGAATTATCAGGTGGAGAGCAACAGCGAATTGCCATTGCAAGAGCCATTGCAAATACTCCTCATATCTTAATTGCAGACGAGCCAACAGGGAACCTTGATCCAGATACATCATGGGAAATCATGAAAATTTTGGAAGAAATCAGTAATCAAGGAACAACCGTGATTATGGCAACTCATAATAGTCAAATCGTTAACGTTGTTAAACACCGTGTACTTGCGGTTGAGAATGGACGCATTGTCCGAGATCAATTGGAAGGAGATTACGGTTATGAAGCTTAGAACAGCAAAAAGACATATTATTGATAGTTTTAAAAGTTTGAAAAGAAATGGTTGGATGTCACTTGCAGCTATTAGTGCTGTAACAGTAACTCTACTGTTAGTTGGATCATTTATCGCTATGTTAATGAACGTAAACAAGCTAGCTACTGATATTGAAAATGATGTAAGTGTTAGAGTGTATATTGATTTAGCCGCAAATGAAGAACAACAAAAACAATTACAGTCAGAATTAGAAACGCTTGATAATGTTGAAACGGTTGAATTCTCAAGTCGTGAAGATGAATTAAAGCAAGTAGTCGGCAGTTATGGTGATGAATTTAATTTATTTGATGGAGACGATAATCCTTTATATGATGTATATATTGTGAATACAGATGTCCCAGAAAATACAGCACCTGTTGCAGAACAGATTGAAGAGTTAGATTATGTCACTCAAGTCAATTATGGTGGAGCGACTGCAGATAACTTATTTAAAACAATGAATACGGTTCGTAATGTTGGAGCAGTGGTTATTGTTGCGTTGATCTTGACAGCTGTATTTTTAATTTCAAATACGATTCGAATTACGATCTTTTCACGCCGTACTGAGATTGAAATTATGAAATTAGTCGGTGCAACAAATTGGTATATCAGATGGCCTTTCTTAATTGAAGGAGCTTTAATAGGGCTGATTGGTGCAATCATACCAGTAACGATTTTGAGCTTTGTATACATTGCATCATTTGATGTATTAACAGATTTCTTAGCAGGTACGTACTTTGCACTCCTAACGCCAAGCCCATTCTTATACCAAGTTGGTGGATTAATGTTGGCAATCGGAATTATTATCGGTGCAATCGGATCATTCATGTCAATTAGAAAATTCTTAAAAGTATAATTACGTTAACTAAAGACAAAAACTAAACTATTTGGGAAAACGGGGGATAACAAAATTGAATAAAAAGTTCATTAATATAGCATTAGTTGCAGCATTAGGTTTTTCAACTTATGTTGCGCCTATGACAGCATTTGCAAGTACAGATGAGGATATCCAAACATCTACAGAAAAATTGGTTGATCTTGAAAAGAAAGAAGCTTCAGCAGAATCTCAGTTAGCAACCATTACAGCTACCATCACTGATAACGAAAATAATGCGAAATCATTGATGTCTGAAATGAAAGAAACACAAACAAGTTTAAAAGAATTGGAAACGGAAGTTTCTGATTTGACTACTGCTATTGAGCAACGCGAAGCTAAATTGCAAGATCAAGCACGCTCTGTACAAGTTGATGGAGATAATCAAAATTATGTAGATTTTATACTAAATGCTGACTCAATTGCTGATATTATTGGACGCGCTGATGTCGTTTCCCAAGTGGTATCTGCAAATCAAGATTTAGTAAAAGCTCAAGCAACTGATAAAGAAGCTGTAGCTGCAAAACAAAAAGAAACTGCAAAAAAAGCTGAAGAGCAAACTTTATTGGCTGCAAAATTAGAAGCTTCTAAGACTGATTTGGAACAACAAAAATTAGAAAAAGAAGCAGTTGTTGCATCTATTGCTGCTGAAAAATCTATTGTAACAAATGAAAAAGAAAAATTTTTAGCTGTTAAAGCTGCAGCTGAAAAAGGAGCAGAAGAATTAGCACTTGTTAAAACAACATCTTCTGTTGAAAATACAAGTTCTGCAACTGTTGAACTAATGAGTTCTGAACCTAAAGCAAACGAAGCTTCAGAGTTAACAGCTAAACCAGTTGAAACAAAAAAAGCTGCTTCAACAGCAGTAACTTCTTCAAATGGTTCATGGGCAACAATTAAAAATGCAGCCTATGGGGTTCTTGGAACACCGTATCTTTATGGTGGAACAACTACCAGCGGTTTTGACTGTTCTGGTTTCACTAGCTATGCATTTGCAGCAGCTGGTATCAGTCTTCCACGTACAGCAGGTGCTCAATATGCAGCATCAACAAAGATTTCGCAATCTGAAGCACAACCTGGTGATTTAGTGTTCTTTAATCAAACAGGAAGTATTGATCATGTAGGTATCTATCTTGGAAACAATCAATTCATTGGTTCACAATCTTCAAAAGGTGTTTCAGTTGCAACGATTAGTCAAGCTTACTGGGCTCAATACTTAGTTGGTTTTGGCCGTATAAACTAATTCGCTTAATAAAATACAGAATTTTATTCTGACCGTTTCCCAAAAACGTTTTAAACCAATCGCTAACATCGTGTTAGCGATTGGTTTTTTTTATAGATAAAAAAATAAATATAGGGTATAAACTGCTTTTCATTGTAAAAATCATGTAAACTATATTTAGAAATAGATAAATTCATGATTATATTGATTTAGTTTGATAAAATAGAAAAGAAGAGAAGGAGTAGATGCAAATGGCAGCAAATTTTTTAATTGCGCTAGTGCTGTTTTTTATCCAACCTACATTTATAGTGGGTTTAGTTTTTGCAATTTGGACAAGTCACCGTCGGATCAGCAATGAAAGAAGTAATCATCGCGTAGCTGTTTATAATACATTGTACGAAATTAAAAATTATTTACTTTTAGGGCTTCTTTCTGGAGTGATTGGTTCAATTCTTTTAACCATTGTCGGCATTCCAGTTACAATGGATTGGATTATTGTGTATCAAATTGTAACAATTTTGAGCCTAGTTGTTGGTTATCGCTTTGTTCATCCGATATTTACAGTTTCAATAAGTTCATTAATTCTGTTAGGACTACCATTAGTTTTAGACAGCCATGATTTTTCTTTTATACCGAATAATTGGTATCAGCCTTTAAGTCAAAGTGAATTTATTGGCACGCCCTTATTTATGAATAGCTTCATTATTCTTATTCTTTTATTAGGGGTTTCTATTTTTACCATTAAAAGAAAAGCAGATACTCATTTATCTGCCCGCTTTTTAAAAACAAAACGAGGAAAACGGATTGCGAAATATCCAATAAAACCTTTTTGGGTATTGCCATTGTTATTAGTTGTTCCAGGTGATGGTTTTCAAGCATTCTTTAGCTGGTGGCCAGTTTTTTCAATCGGAAATGAATTGTATTCTTTCTTTTGGTTGCCGATTTTAATAGGTTTTCAATTTACTATCCAATCTCAAGTACCAAAAGCTGCTGTTTCAAAGTTAGTTAATGATTTAGTAGTATTAACAGGATTGGCAGTAATGATTGCCATAACTTCCATTTGGATCCCGTATGCTCCGATCTTTGGATTTGTGTTCTTGATTATTGGTGGAGTGATTGTATTGTATCGTCATCGTAAACGAGAAAAAAACTGGAGTGTTCTTTTTGGACCTGCTGAAAATGGGATAAAAATTATTGGGATTCGTCCGGATACGCCAGCGGAAAAGATGAATTTAGTAGTTGGGGATACAATTGTTAATTGCAACAATTTGCCTATTGAAACCGAATCTGATTTTTATCAAGCATTATCAAAAAACAGTGTCTATTGTCATTTGAAAGTTAGAGGTGTAGATGGTGAACTTCGCTTAACTGAAACAGCTATTTATGCAGATTCTCCTCATGAGATTGGTGTAGTGATCTTAGAAAAGTAGGTTAAGGAAAAAGGGGAAATTAAAAATATCAATATAGGCGGGATAAAATGAAAAAAGTATTAATTGTCGATGATGAACAATCTATTTTAACATTGTTAGCTTTTAATTTGGAAAAAGAAGGTTATCAAGTAGATACAGCTTTGGACGGTTTAGAAGGATATGAAATGGCTTTAGCTCATCCGTATGATTTTATCATTTTAGATTTAATGCTTCCGTCAATGGGCGGAATGGATATTTGCAAAAAATTGCGACAAGAGAAAATTGAAGCGCCGATAATGATGCTAACAGCTAAAGATGATGAACTCGAAAAAATTATCGGACTTGAATTAGGTGCGGATGATTATATGACCAAACCATTCAGTCCGCGTGAAGTACTTGCAAGAATGAAAGCTATCATGAGACGAATGAGTAGCAAAAGCAAGGCAGAAGAAGCTTTAAAAGAGGCTAATAGTACAGCAGAACAGGATGAATTAATTAAAGTAGGAGATATCCAAATAGACCCTAGCCAGTATGAAGTGATTGTAAGAGGAGAAAAGATAGATGTTACTCCTAAAGAATTTGAATTACTGATGTATATGATCAAACGAATCAATCGCATTCTCAGCAGAGAACAATTGCTGGATGCAATATGGAACTTTGATTATGCAGGTGAAACCCGAATTGTTGATGTGCACATTAGTCACTTAAGAGAAAAAATAGAAGTAGACACAAAAAATCCAGCTTATATTCGAACAGTAAGAGGTTTTGGCTATAAATTTGAGGCTCCAAAAAAATGAGGAAACTTCAATTTCGAATCTTAGCTATTTTCATTGCGATATTCACTATTTTTAGTTTGTCTATTGGACTTTTTTCGATTAATTTACTACAAGATTATGCTAGTAACAGTCAAGAAGAAGAGTTGATCAAACAAGCTAAAACAATAGCAAGCTTACTCCCTATGAATGCGGAGGACCCAACAAATTTAGAAGCTGCAACAAATGAAGCAACAGCTCTTGAGATGCAGTCAGATGAAAGATTAACGATCATTGATCTTTCTGGAGTTGTCGTTTTTGATTCAGTAACAAATAAAGAAACGTTGGAAAACCATAGCAATCGCGAGGAATTTCAAGCCGTGTTAGCTGGAAATGAAGTAGGTGTTTCAGCCAGAAATAGCGAAAGTACCAATGAAACGCTGTATTATGTCGCAGTTCCTTTGCTAGGAGAGCAAAATGAATTAGCGGGGGTCTTGCGTTTATCTAGACCAGTAGCTGAAATCAATCAAATTAGTGAACAAATAAAAAACTCTCTATTGCTGTTTAGCTTATTAGCTCTTATTTTAACTACCTTAATCACACTAATTATAACAAAACGTATAGCAAAACCCATTAATGATATTATGACTGTTGCTAAAAGTCTTTCCGATAAACAGTATGAGATCAGATATAATGGAAATGCTTATGGGGAAGTAGCGGATTTAGGGAAAACGATAAATGAACTAGCTACAAGTTTAGAAGAACAAACACAAGAAATCGAGCAAAATGACAAGAGGCTTTATGAGTTGATCAATCATTTAGTTATTGGCGTGATGCTGATAGATGAACACCGAACTATAAAAATGGTGAATCCGGCAATGAGTGTTATTTTAGGGGAAGATGTCACCAAACTTGTTGGAAATTCTTATGTTGAAGCAACAAAAAGCTATGGATTAAGCCACTTGATTGAAATAGCTTATCAACAAAACGAAAAACAAAATGATGAAATTTACTTTTATTATCCCAAAGATAAAATTGTTGATGCGAATATTGTTCCAATTGATGGGAAAGAACCAGGAGAGCAAAATTTAATTGTCTTGTTGTATGATATTACAGAAATTAGAAGACTTGAAAAAGTCCGGACAGATTTTGTAACCAATGCTTCACACGAATTAAAGACTCCTGTTACAGCCCTTAAAGGTTTCTCAGAAACATTATTGGACGGAGCAATGGAAGACAAAGAAGTATTGAAACAATTTTTAGAAATTATGTTGGCTGAAAGTAGTCGTTTAGATTTTTTAGTGAACGATATTTTAGAGTTGTCGAAACTAGAGCAAAAACAAGTTCCTATGAACATGCAAGAAGTCAATCTTACCGAAGCAGTCTTATCTACCTTTCAACTCGTGAAACAAACAGCAGATGAAAAAGGGATGAAACTAAACTTGATTGAAGAAGACACTTTACTTATTACAGTAGACAGCAGTCGATTAAAGCAAATACTAGCTAATCTCATTAATAATGCAGTTGTTTATACTCAAGAGAGCGGAGAAGTAACGGTTACTATAAGAAAAGAAAAGAATCAAGCTGTTATCTTTGTTTCAGATAATGGAATAGGAATACCTGAAGATGAACAAGATCGGATTTTTGAACGTTTTTATCGAGTTGATAAAGCTCGTAGTCGTAATTCTGGTGGAACAGGATTAGGATTATCGATCGTGAAGTATTTAGTAGAGAACTTGAATGGATCGATTACTGTTAAAAGTAAAATTGGGTTAGGGACAACATTCATTGTAAGACTGCCTATCCAACCAAAATAACTAGTTAAATCAACGTATCATTAAACTAGATTAAAACTTAGCAAAAAAGCCTTGAGTAAATCTCAAGGCTTTTTTGTTTAACAAATGGTGTTGGTGTTTCAGCTAAAATGACAAAGCTTTTTAGTATAGGTATACAAAACATCTTTACATAAAGTTAATACTCTTTACAATAATCTACAAAAACATTACATAAAGCGAGAGTAAAATTAATATTCATTCGTTAAGATATGTATGTGGACGAGGGGTATAAATGTCCAACACTAATACTAAAAGGATGGGTAAAATGACTATTACAAAACTATCAAAATTAACTTTAACTTTAGGCTTAGGCTTAACATTAGCAGCTTGTGGAGCAGAATCAGATTCTGCAGGTTCATCAGAAAACACGGAAGAATTTGACACAACTCAAACAATCAATGTTATTTCACGTGAAGATGGTTCTGGTACTCGCGGAGCTTTTACTGAAATTACGGGTGTATTAGTTGAAGATGGCGATACTGAAACAGATAACACATACTCTGGAGCGACTATTCAAAATAGTACTAGTGGTGTGATGACAACAGTAGCTGGAGACCCAGCATCAATCGGGTACATCTCTTTAGGTTCATTAGATGACAGTATTAAAGGTGTGAACATCGAAGGCGTAGAAGCAACTCCTGAAACCGTACAAGATGGTTCATATGCTATTTCTCGTCCATTCAATATTGCTTACAACGGAGAATTAAGGGAAGTCGCTCAAGATTTCTGGACGTATATTATGAGTGCTGAAGGACAAGAAATCGTTGTAGGTGAAGGATACGTTGAAGCAGTAACAGATGCACCTGCATATGAAGCAGCTGAAGATATGACTGGAAATATCAGTATTGTTGGTTCAACTTCAGTAACGCCAGTAATGGAAGTTCTAGTTGAAGAATATACAGCTCTTAACCCAGAAGTTACAATCGATGTTACGTCAAACGGTTCTTCTGCTGGTATGACTGCTGCAATGGACGGATCGGCTGATATTGGAATGGCTTCTCGCGAATTAAAAGATGAAGAGTTAGAAGTGTTAACAGCTGAACCACTTGCTATTGATGGTATCGCTGTAATTGTTAATAATGAAAACTCTGTTGAAGATTTAACAATGGATCAAGTAAGACAGATCTTTACAGGTGAAGTAACAACTTGGGATGAAGTTGCTAAATAATAACTAGGTAAAACATAAAAATAACCAGAGAGATTCTGGTTATTTTTATGAAGTGAGTTTCTGTCAATTGGGAAATTGACAAATGAATCCAGCCTATCAACTTGGATACATCAAGGTAGGCTGGTTTTTCATATATGGGGATAAGAGTAGGTAAAAAAATTTACAATTATCCATAAATACAATTGAAAAAGAATGTATTTATGGATGATTTATTCTGTTTTATGTTAAAGGAGATCAATATGAAGACGAAAAAATTAGATGGATTTATGAAAGGTGTCTTTTTTGTATCTGCACTGACATCGGTCTTAGCTATCGTTTTAATCTGTATCTTTATTTTTGCAGGTGGTGTTCCATTTATGGTTGAATATGGAGTGTTTGATTTTTTATTCGGTCAAAAATGGGCACCATCTAATACCCCAGCCTCATTTGGAATATTGCCAATGATCATGGGTTCATTAGCTGTAACTTCCGGTGCGATTGTTGTTGGGGTGCCAATAGGAATTTTAACGTCTATCTTTATGGCGGAGTTCTGTCCAGCTTGGTTATACAAAATTCTAAAGCCAGCTGTTAACTTAATGGCAGCTATTCCTTCCATCGTCTATGGATTCTTTGCATTACAAGCTATTGTGCCAATCATGCGTAAGCTAGTTGGTGGTACAGGGATGAATATGCTGACAGCCATCATCTTACTTGGGATTATGATCTTGCCAACGATTATTGGATTGTCCGAATCATCTATACGAGCGGTTCCTAGAAGTTATTACACTGGAAGTATGGCTCTAGGAGCGACGCACGAACGCTCAGTCATGAAAGTAGTAGTACCTGCTGCTAAATCCGGAATCATTTCCTCAGTTATTTTAGGAATTGGACGTGCAATTGGAGAAACCATGGCCGTCGTTTTAATCGCTGGAAACCAACCCATTATGCCAGAGAGTTTAACATTAGGTGTTCGTACATTAACAACGAATATTGTACTGGAAATGGCTTACGCAAGTGGTTCGCACAGAGAAGCACTTATTGCAACGGCAGTGGTATTGTTTGTATTTATTTTAATCATTAATGGTACTTTCTTAATCATTAAGAAAAAGGGGGCTAAATAATCATGGCCAGTAAATTAATGAGAAGTTTAATTTATTTAGCAGCAGCTATAACCTTTGGGTCCCTGTTTTATATCGTAGGATTCATTTTAGCTAAAGGGATACCTTATATTACTCCGGAAATGTTTGCTTGGAAATATACAACAGCTAATGTTTCATTGATGCCGTCTCTAATTACAACCCTTATTGTAGTGGGTATGACTTTACTGATTGCGACTCCCCTTGGTGTGTTTACAGGGTTCTATTTAGTAGAATATGCCAAAAAAGGAAATAAAGTCGTTGAAGTTATTCGTATTGCAACGGATACCTTAGCCGCTGTTCCTTCTATTGTATATGGACTTTTCGGAATGTTATTTTTTGTTACCTTCTTAAACTTTCAATATTCCGTCTTAGCAGGAGTGCTAACTTCGGTAATAATGGTTTTACCATTGATTATTCGTTCCACAGAAGAAGCGTTGCTATCGGTGAATGACTCTTTACGAGAAGCAAGTTTTGCTTTAGGAGCAGGCAAATTAAGAACAATTTTTAGAGTGATATTACCCGTTTCTATGCCTGGAATCTTATCGGGTGTCATTTTAGCAAGTGGGCGAGTTGTTGGTGAAACAGCTGCATTATTGTATACGCTAGGAAGCTCAACAAACTTACCAGACAGCTTATTTTCATCAGGAAGAACATTAGCTTTGCACATGTATGTTCTATCAAGTGAAGGAATGCATGTAAATGAGTCCTATGCAACAGGAGTTGTTCTGATTTTATTTGTTTTAATTATTAATGGTTTGTCAACATTTTTGAGTAATAGACTGACAAAGGGGACAAAATAATGAGTAAATTAAGTATTAAAAACATGGATTTATTTTATGGTGAGTTTCAAGCCTTGCACAATGTGAATTTAGAAATTCCTAAAAATCAAATTACAGCTTTTATTGGGCCGTCTGGATGTGGCAAATCAACATTAATCAAGAGCTTAAATCGGATGAATGATTTGATTGAAGGCTGTAAGATAGAAGGATCTATTTTATTAGATGAAGAAAATATTTATAAAAAAGACTTTGATGTCAATGAGTTACGTAAAAAAGTCGGTATGGTTTTTCAACAACCGAATCCGTTTCCGATGAGTATTTACGATAATATTGCTTATGGGCCAAGAACACATGGTATCAAAGATAAAAAATCGTTGGACGCGTTAGTTGAAAAAAGTCTTCGAGGAGCAGCCATTTGGGAAGAAGTAAAAAATGATTTGAAAAAAAATGCGTTATCTTTATCAGGTGGACAACAACAAAGAATTTGTATTGCACGTGCGTTAGCAGTTGAACCTGAGATCTTACTGATGGATGAACCTACAAGTGCATTAGATCCCATTTCGACTGCTAAAATAGAAGAGCTGGTTACAGTGTTGAAAGAAAATTACACCATTGTAATGGTTACACACAACATGCAGCAGGCGTCTCGTGTATCAGATAGAACAGCCTTTTTCTTAAATGGAAAAATTGTCGAAACTGGGGAAACAAGAAAAATATTTACAAATCCTCAACAAAAACAAACAGAAGATTATATTTCAGGACGTTTTGGTTAATCATCTTAATAAGAAATGGAGGGAAATAATTTGAGAAGAGTATATGAAGAAGATCTGGCAAATTTACATGTTCATTTCTCGGAAATGGGTATGATGGTTAATGAAGCTGTTTATAAGTCAGTCAAAGCATTTACTAATCACGACAAAGAACTTGCCCAGCAAGTAATCGATAATGATATCATGATCAACGCACGTGAAACTGAGTTAGAAAAAAAGTGTTTTGAGTTAATTGCATTGCAACAACCGGTTACAAGTGATTTGCGTAAAATAGTAACGGTTATGAAAGCTAGTGCTGATCTAGAAAGAATGGGGGATCATGCAGTAAGTGTCGCAAAAGCCGCCATTCGAGTTAAAGGTACAAAACGTGTTCCAAAAATTGAAGCCGATATAGCAGAGCTTTCAGAGAAAGTAAAAGTAATGGTTGAAGGTGTGCTAGAAGCTTATATCAAGGAAGATGCCAATAAAGCAAAGAATTTATCAACAGCTATTAACGACATTGATCAGGAATTTTATGGCATTTATCAGCAATGTATTGATGAAATGAAAGCAGATCCTGAATTGATTTTAGGAGCGACAGATTACATGTTGGCTGCAAGATATTTAAAGCGCATCGGTGATTATGTTACAAATATCTGTGAATGGATCGTTTATTTAAAAACGGGTAAAGTTGTAGAGTTGAATACAAGTAAACGATAAAAGAAATAGTTTAAGCTGATATCTATAAAAATTAAGTGGATTTAAATTGGAAAGAGATAAAAAATCTCTCATTTGATTTTTTGGCAGTAAATTAGAGAAGCAAACAAAAAAGCGTAGACCAGAGATAAAACTCTATCTAACGCTTTTTTCTTTGCTCTTTTAATTTAAAAAAGCTAGAATGATAATAAGGTACATTGTGCCTTTACACAAAATTTACAATTACGCTATTTAATTTTTACAATAGTACGTTATTATTAAGAAGTATGTAATTTAGGTAAATGCCTAGGAGGTATAAAATGAAATTAATAAATAGTCGATTTCTGTTGATCATTGCATTTGGATTTATTCTAACAGCATGTGGACCTGTAGTAGAAGAAGAATCGATTACTGCAGTTGGGTCATCTGCTTTACAACCACTTGTAGAAGCTGCTGGTGAACAATTCAGTTCTGAAAATGTTGGGAAATTTATTAACGTACAAGGTGGAGGTAGTGGAACTGGGTTAAGCCAAATTGCTGCAGATGCAGTAGATATTGGGAATTCAGACATTTTTGCTGAAGAAAAAGATGGCATTGATGCCTCTAAATTAGTTGATCATCGTGTGGCTGTTGTCGGAATCACACCAATTGTGACACCCGGTACTGGAGTTACTGATATTAGTATACAAGAATTACAAGACATCTTCACAGGTGAAATCACTAACTGGTCAGAATTAGGCGGAAAAGATTTGCCAATAACGGTTTTGAATCGTGCAGCTGGTAGTGGAACACGTGCTACATTTGAACAATGGGTCTTAGAAGAAGGTCAAAACAGCATTATTACGCAAGAGCAAGAATCAAGCGGGACAGTACGTCAAATTGTTGCTAGTACACCTGGAACAATCAGTTATGTAGCTTTCTCATATGTAAACGATGATGTGGTCGCTTTAACAATAGATGGAATAGAACCAATAGATGAAAATGTAAAAACCAATGAATGGCCGATTTGGTCTTATGAACACATGTATACGAACGGAGAACCAACTGGTTTAACAAAAGAGTTTCTGGATTACATTTTATCGGACGAAATTCAAGCTACACTGATTGGAGCCTTAGGCTATATTCCAACTAGTCAAATGGAAGTTGAACGAGATGTGGAAGGAAATACAGTACCTATAGAGTAGAGCACTAAATAAAATGGATAATGAGATAGAAAAGATAGCATGAAGCTGAAGACGATCTTTCAATATGAAAAACCGTCTTTCAGCTTGTTGTATTTGAGATAAGAGGAGGGCTTCTTTTGGAAGAGATTCAAGCAAGATTACTTGGAAACTCAAAAAAAGGTAGACTGGAAAAATTAGGAAAAACCGTTAGTTTTATTTGTATCGCTATTATTGTACTTGTAGTTGTATCGATCTTGTATTTCGTTACGAGCAAAGGTCTTTCTACTTTCTTTACTGATGGAGTTTCTTTTTGGGGCTTTTTAACTGGTTCAGTCTGGAATCCAGGAAATGTTAGTGAAGACGGATTGCCTCTTGTAGGTGCACTTCCAATGATTACAGGATCATTTTTAGTTACACTGCTATCGGCAGCATTAGCGACACCATTTGCAATCGGTGCGGCAATTTTCATGACTGAAATTTCACCATCTACTGGGAAAAGAGTTTTACAGCCGGTAGTTGAATTATTAGTAGGTATCCCATCTGTAGTTTACGGATTTATTGGGCTGACCGTCGTTGTTCCTTTTGTTCGTTCTATTTTTGGAGGAACTGGTTTTGGTATTTTATCTGCAACTTTTGTGTTATTTGTTATGATTTTACCTACTGTAACAAGCATGGCAGTGGATGCTTTAAACTCTGTACCAAGACATTACCGCGAAGCTTCTCTTGCTATGGGTGCAACAAGATGGCAAACTATTTATAAAGTTGTTTTAAGAAGCGCAATGCCAGGATTGTTGACAGCTGTTGTTTTTGGAATGGCTCGTGCCTTTGGAGAAGCTCTTGCTGTTCAAATGGTTATTGGTAATGCGGCGTTGATGCCGACAAGTTTGATTACTCCTGCATCTACATTAACCAGTATTTTAACTATGAGCATGGGGAATACAGTAATGGGAACACTAGAAAATAATGTTCTTTGGTCACTAGCCTTAATTCTAATGGTTATGGCACTATTCTTTAATATCTTAACGCGTTGGATCGGTAAGAAAGGGGCTATAAAATAATGAATGCAAAAAAATGGGATAAATTCGCAGTCGGTGTCTTATATGCTTTATCTATGTTCATCGTTCTTATTTTATTCAGCCTACTAGCCTTTATTTTATGGCGAGGTGTACCGCAAATTTCGTGGGAATTTTTAACTCAGCCTGCAAGATCGTTTCAAGTGGGAGGCGGGATAGGAATTCAATTATTCAACTCATTTTACTTGTTACTTTTAACGATGGTGATTAGTGCACCTTTAGCTTTGGGTGCTGCTATTTATTTGTCAGAATATGCAAAACAAAATTGGGTGACTGATATCATCAGGACAGCGATAGAAGTGTTGAGTTCATTGCCTTCTATAGTTGTTGGGCTCTTTGGTTTTTTGATTTTTGTTATTCAATTTGATTTTGGCTTCTCGATCCTTTCTGGTGCTCTTGCATTAACGATCTTTAACTTGCCATTGTTAACACGAACAATAGAAGACTCACTTCAAGCCATACCCGGTGTTCAAAGAGAAGCTGGATTAGCTTTAGGGTTGTCTCGTTGGGAGACCGTTACTCGCATTATTTTACCTGCAGCATTGCCTGGTATTCTAACAGGAATGATTTTAGCATCAGGGCGTATTTTTGGTGAAGCAGCAGCATTGATTTACACAGCTGGACAAAGCGCACCAGCGTTAGATTTTGCCAATTGGAATCCACAATCAATCACAAGTCCGTTGAATATTATGAGACCGGCTGAAACATTGGCTGTTCATATTTGGAAGATCAACAGTGAAGGTGTTATGCCCGATGGAGCACAAGTATCTGCAGGAGCTTCAGCTGTTCTGATCATTGCAGTATTATTATTTAATTTAGTCGCTCGTTACCTAGGAAGAAAACTTCAAAAGAAAGCTACTTCTGCTTAGTAAAAGAAATGAATTGTGGAAGTAAGGATTCAGTTAGATAAGGAGGATTTAAGGAATGCCCAATCAAGCTAACCTAGAGACAAATGTTTTAAAAATGGCCCCCGGTAAGAAAATCGATTTGTCAACCGAAGATCTACATGTATGGTATGGAGATAATGAAGCAATCAAAGGTGTTTCGTTAGAATTTGAAGAAAATAAAATCACCTCTCTTATCGGACCAAGTGGGTGTGGAAAATCAACTTACTTGCGTTCTTTAAACCGGATGAATGATGAAATTGAATCAGCTAGAGTAACTGGGAAAATTATGTACGAAGGTATTGATGTAAATGCGTCAAATATCGATGTATATGAAATGCGTAAGAATATTGGAATGGTGTTCCAACGCCCTAATCCATTTAGTAAATCGATTTATGACAATATCGCTTTTGCTTTAAGAAGACATGGAGTCAAAGATAAAAATACGCTAGATGAAGTAGTGGAAACTAGTTTAAAACAAGCTGCTTTATGGGACCAAGTGAAAGATCAATTAAATAAAAGTGCATTGGCCTTATCTGGAGGACAACAACAACGTTTATGTATTGCAAGAGCGATTGCTCTTAAACCGGATATTTTACTCTTAGATGAACCAGCAAGTGCATTGGATCCAATTTCTACTAGTCAAGTGGAAGAAACACTATTGCAATTGAAAGAAGATTATTCAATTATTATCGTTACTCACAATATGCAGCAAGCTTCAAGAATCAGTGATTACACAGCTTTCTTTTATGTTGGAAACGTGATCGAGTACGATGAAACGAGAAAAGTTTTTACTCGTCCAAAAATTCAAGCAACAGAAGATTATGTATCTGGTCATTTTGGGTAGGAGGAAAAAGAGTGAGTAATAAAAAATTTATTATTGAATCTAAAGATGTTCATTTATACTATGGAAATAACGAGGCACTGAAGGGTGTTTCGCTAGACTTTAAGCCTAAGGAAATTACTGCATTGATTGGACCAAGTGGTTGCGGAAAATCTACTTTTTTAAGAACTTTAAATCGAATGAATGATTTGATTCCGAATGTGACGATCACAGGTAACGTAAAATTTGAAAATAAAGAAATCTACAGTCCTAAAATGGATACTGTTGAATTAAGGAAAAAAGTCGGTATGGTATTTCAACAACCGAATCCTTTTCCATTTTCAATCTATGAAAATGTTGCTTATGGTTTGAAAATTGCAGGAATGAAAGACAAAGCTAAGATAGATGCAATTGTGGAAGAAAGCCTAAAAAAAGCAGCAGTTTGGGAAGATGTGAAAGATAAATTGAATAAAAGTGCTCTTTCACTTTCAGGTGGACAACAACAAAGAGTGTGTATTGCACGAGTATTAGCAATTGAACCGTCTGTTATTCTACTGGATGAGCCGACAAGTGCTCTAGATCCTATTTCGAGCGCAAAAATTGAAAACATGTTATTAGAACTAAAAAAAGATTATACCATGATAATCGTTACCCACAATATGCAACAAGCTTCAAGAATATCTGATAATACAGCATTTTTCTTAAATGGACACTTGATTGAACATGGGGAAACAAGACAAATTTTTACAAGTCCTAAACAAAAAGAAACAGAAGACTATATTTCTGGACGTTTTGGGTAATTCGTTGCATAATTAAGAAAATGGTATAGGAGTGATGGAAAGTGAGACGAGTATTTGAAGAGGAACTAAATGATTTACACGTTCATTTTTTTGAAATGGGAAAAATGGTTAACGAAGCAATCTATAAATCAGTAAAAGCCTTTGTAAATCATGATAAAGAGCTCGCTCAAGAAGTGATTGACGGGGACTTGGAAATTAATAGACACGAAGTTGAGTTAGAGAAACAATGTTTCGAAATGATTGCGTTACAACAACCGGTCACAACGGATTTAAGAAAAATTGTAACGGTTATGAAAGCTTGTGCTGACCTTGAAAGAATGGGTGATCACGCAGTTAGTATTGCAAAATCAACTATTCGAGTAAAAGGGAATAAACGCATTTATGAAGTTGAAGCAGAGATTGCTGAAATGTCTGAAAAAGTAAAAGTTATGGTTCAAGGTGTTCTAGATGCATACGTTAATTTTGATACAGAAAAAGCTAAACAAATAGCTTTGAGTGATCGAGCAGTAGATAAGGATGCGAAAAAAATCCACCACGACTGTATAGAACATATGAAAGTTGATTCGGAAATTGTATTAGGTGGATCGGATTACATGCTTGTAGCTGGATACCTAGAACGAATTGGGGATTATGTAACAAACATTTCTGAATGGATCGTATATTTAAATTCTGGTAAAGTTGTTGAATTAAACACTCATAATAAAAATAGTCCTATAAATTAATCAGCAAAAACGACTGGATAAAGTATTCCAGTCGTGTTTTTAAACCATTTTGGATAAAAGGTATAGTTGTCAAGGTTTTTTGCTTTCTTAAGCATTCTATGTTAGGATAATAAAAATTTAGCAAAATGGAGGATGAGGTAAAATGGGGATGCATCAGTATATTAAAAGCTTGAGTGATTTAGAAAACATCTTTCGTTGTCCAGGGAAGTTTAAATACGAAGACCATTCTGTTGCAGCGCATTCGTTTAAAGTTACTCAAATTGCACAGTTTCTAGGAACTGTAGAAGAACAAGCAGGCAATGAAATCAACTGGAGAGCACTATATGAAAAAGCGCTCAACCATGACTATACAGAACTTTTCATAGGAGATATTAAAACGCCTGTTAAATATGCGACACCTGAATTAAGAGGAATGTTAGCAGATGTTGAAGATTCAATGACGGAAAACTTCATAAAAAAAGAAATTCCAAAAGAATTCCAAGCTGCGTACTTTGAACGATTAAAAGAAGGAAAAGACGAAACTTTAGAAGGTCAAATTTTATCTGTTTCAGACAAAGTTGATTTACTTTATGAATCTTTTGGAGAAATTCAAAAAGGGAATCCGGAACGCGTTTTTACTGAAATATATGAAGAATCTTTAAAAACAATTTTAGAATTCAGACATTTGACAAGTGCACATTATTTTTTGAAAGAAGTACTTCCTGATTTGTTAAGTGGGAATTTTACAAATCAAGATCAATTACAAAAAATAACACAACGAATCGTGAATGATTCATTAAGCGACTAACAAGTAATCAAGGATGAACAAACGTTCGCCAAAAATAATAAAATATGATAAACTAGTAAGATAAAGATAGGATGCATGTAGCTATCCTATTTTTTGTGTTTTCGTTAAACTATTCTTATAAACTAAATTTGAAGCGTAAAAAAATAACTAAAAAGGAAGTAAGCAAATGGCACATGATAAAATTACCGTCAAGGGCGCGCGTTCACATAATCTAAAAAACATTGATGTAACGATACCAAGAGACAAACTAGTAGTTGTTACCGGATTATCAGGGTCTGGTAAAAGTTCTTTAGCTTTCGATACTTTGTATGCTGAAGGACAAAGACGTTATGTTGAAAGTCTTTCAGCTTATGCTCGTCAATTTCTTGGCCAAATGGATAAACCAGATGTGGATAGTATAGATGGATTAAGTCCAGCTATCTCGATCGATCAAAAAACAACCAGTAAAAATCCACGTTCTACAGTAGGAACGGTAACGGAAATCAATGACTACTTAAGATTGTTGTATGCTCGTATTGGTCACCCTATTTGTCCAAATGATGGTACGGAGATTTCTAGTCAGTCTGTTGAGCAAATGGTGGACCGTGTACTAGAATATCCTGAGGGAACGAGAATTCAATTACTAGCTCCTATTATTGTTGGAAAAAGAGGTCAGCACAAGAAAGTTTTTGATAAAATTAAAACTGAAGGCTACGTTCGTGTACGAGTAAACAAAGAAATGTACGATATTACTGATGATATTGAGTTGGAAAAAAATAAAAAGCACGATATTGAAATTGTTATTGACCGAGTTGTAGTCAAAGAAGGCATCCGTTCGCGTTTATTTGATTCATTCGAAGCAGCCTTACGCTTAGCAGAAGGCTATGCGATTGCAGATGTTATGGGTCAAGAAGAAGTATTGTTTAGCGAGCATTACGCATGTCCTTACTGTGGGTTTACTGTTGGTGAATTAGAACCTCGATTATTTTCATTCAATGCGCCATTCGGTTCTTGTCCCGATTGTGATGGATTAGGTATTAAATTAGAGGTAGATGTTGACTTAGTTGTGCCAGATAAAAGCTTATCGTTAAAAGATGGGGCTATTTTGCCATGGAATCCAATTAGTTCAAATTACTATCCACAAATGTTGGAACAAGCTTGTAAACATTTTAAAATTGATATGAACATCCCATTTGAAGAATTGCCCGAAGAAGAGCAAGAATTTATTTTGGAAGGTTCAAAAGGAGAATTATTCCATTTTCATTATAAAAATGATTTTGGTGGTGTACGTGATGTCGACATTCCATTTGAGGGTGTATTGACCAATATTGAAAGACGGTACCGTGAAACAAGCAGTGATTTTACAAGAGACCAAATGAGGTTGTACATGACGGAATTGGCTTGCCAAACTTGCGGTGGAAAACGATTAAATCCAGAAGCATTATCAGTAAAAGTAGCTGGAAAAGATATTGGGGAAGTATGTGAATACCCGATTGAAAAATCAATGCAATTTTTCGATGAATTGTCTCTATCTGAGCATGATGACATGATTGCAAAGCCTATCTTGAAAGAAGTAAACGATCGATTGAGTTTCTTGAAAAATGTCGGGTTGAATTATTTAACCCTAAGTCGAACTGCCGGTACTTTATCTGGGGGAGAAGCACAGCGTATTCGTTTGGCAACTCAGATTGGATCTAATTTGTCGGGTGTTTTATATATACTAGACGAGCCTTCAATAGGGCTGCATCAAAGAGATAACAATCGGCTTATTGAATCATTGCAAAAAATGCGTGATTTAGGAAATACACTAATTGTGGTCGAACATGATGAAGATACTATGAGAGCTGCCGATTATTTGATTGATATAGGACCTGGTGCGGGTGAAAAAGGTGGAGAAATCATGGCCATTGGAACACCTGAAGAAGTAGCTAATAGTAAGGATTCCTTAACTGGAGCCTACTTATCGGGGAAAAAATTTATACCTGTTCCTAAAGAGCGCAGAGCAGAAGATAAAGGTACCATTCGCGTTAAAGGGGCAGCTGAAAACAACTTAAAAAATGTAAATGTTGATTTTCCGCTAGGCCGATTTGTAGCTGTTACGGGTGTTTCAGGATCTGGTAAAAGTTCTTTAGTTAATTCTATTTTGAAAAAGACATTATCTCGTGATTTAAATCGTTCAAAACAAAAACCTGGAAAATACAAATCATTAGAAGGCCATAAAGGATTAGAAAAAGTTATTGATATTGATCAAAGTCCAATAGGGCGGACACCACGAAGCAATCCAGCAACGTATACAAGTGTATTTGATGATATCCGTGACTTATTTGCCCAAACAAATGAAGCTAAAATAAGAGGGTACAAAAAAGGGCGTTTTAGTTTTAATGTGAAAGGTGGACGTTGCGAAGCGTGTAGAGGAGATGGGATTTTAAAAATTGAAATGCATTTTCTTCCTGATGTGTACGTACCATGTGAAATCTGTCACGGGACCCGTTACAATTCTGAAACCTTAGAGGTCAGATACAAAGGGAAAAATATCTCTGAAGTACTAAACATGACAATAGAAGAAGCGGTCGTCTTTTTTGAGAATGTTCCTAAAATTCGCAAAAAATTACAAACGATCATCGATGTTGGATTAGGATATGTAACACTAGGACAACCGGCTACCACATTATCAGGTGGGGAAGCGCAACGGATGAAGTTGGCTAGTGAATTACGTAAAAGTTCAAACGGAGATAACTTCTATATCTTAGATGAGCCTACGACAGGATTGCATACGGATGATATTGCGCGACTATTGGTTGTGCTAAATCGATTAGTTGAAGCTGGCAACACAGTATTAGTTATTGAACACAATTTGGATGTGATTAAAACAGCGGACTATGTGATTGACTTAGGACCAGAAGGTGGAGCTGGCGGAGGTACGATTATTGCTACTGGAACCCCAGAAGAAGTCGCTAAGGTCAAGAAAAGTTTCACTGGACAATACCTGAATGAAATCTTGAAAAGAGATAAAAAACGCGCAAAATTGATGGGAAATTAATGGCTGCTTAATTAAAGGATTTGGAATTTAAAAGAAATTATTTCCGAAATGAAAGTGATTGCTTGTAGAGAGCTGTGGAAGCATCTGAAGAAATCCTTAGTCCTTCAGAAATTTCAAGTAAGTAATTAAACTCATCTACTATTAAGAAGTAAAAGCAAAATTAATAGAACAGATAAGGACGAATCCAGCTGTGATCAATCAGCTGAATTCGTCCTTTTTAAAGTATTTCTTTTTTAAATCTAGTTGTTTCATGTTAAACTTAACGTGAAAACTGACCTCCTATTCAGACTATGTAACGATAATAAAATCGTACTTAAGTCCTATGACAAATTTCCTTAGATGACGCATAATAATGATAACAACAAAGACAGTATACAACTAACTTTTAACATTATCAGGCAAACACTATTAGAGGAATTGAAAATTTTGAGGAGGAAATGACCATGAAACAAAGAGAAAGAATACTCGAACTAGTTAAACAAGGGATCATCTCTACTGAAGAAGCCTTAGTTTTACTAGAAAATGCAGCAAAAAAAGAAGGCAAAGAAGCTATTAAAAAAGAACAAGCTCATACGCAAGAGGTGGAAGAACAAACTGCTACACCACCTAAACCTGAAACACCATTGTTCAATGAAGAGACGGAAACTGATTCAGAGTTCTTAAAATCAGAAGAAACTACTCAAGATGAAGCATTCTCTACTGAAGAACAAAGAGATCGGGATCAACTTGAAAAAATATTAGAAAGTTTGTCTAATGAAGCATCCTCTTATTCTGTTAAATTAGACGAAAAGAATCTAGAACTTGCTACACTTAAAGCTAAACTTAAAATGGTAAAAGAAAAATTAATGGTACTTGAAACCAAAGAAGATTTAGATGAATTGCATCCTGAAAAAGCACCTGAAATGAATCAAATGAAAAATGAAATCAATGAGTTAGACGTTCAGCTAAAAGACTTAGAAGAAGAAAAAACTGAATTAGAAAATCAATTAAAAACTGTAAAAAGAAAACAATGGGGTACTCAAAAGAAACAAATTTCAGAAAAGTTTGAGATACCAGAAGATTGGAAAGAAACTGCCAATGAAACATTGAATCAAGTAACAGGAAAAGTAGTGGATACTGGAAATCAATTTGGTAAGTTCATGAAAGAAACGTTCTCTACAGTGATGGAAAATATGGATTGGAAAGATGTTAATGTTCGTGTACCAGGTTTAGCATCAACTAAATTCACACATGAGTTTAATTATCCTGAAAGTACAGCATCTATTTTAGATGTAAAAGTTGCAAACGGAAATGTACTATTTAAAAACTGGGATAGCCAAGATATCAAAGTTGAAGCTGATGTTAAAATTTATGGTAAATTGGACACTGCAACACCGTTAGAAGCATTTGAAAAACGTAGCACTGTGGAAGTAACGGATGAAAAAATGGTGTTCCATGTTCCAAACAAACGGATACGTTGTGACTTAGTATTTTACCTTCCTGAAAGAGTATACGATCATACCGCAATCAACCTTTTGAATGGAAATGTAAAGTTTGAAGATTTCGAAGGAAAAGATTTCTATGTTAAATGCACAAATGGGAATGTGTTTTTTCAAAATCTAACGGCTACCATGTTGGAAACTGATGGCGTTAATGGTACCGTTACAGTACTAGATAGCACAGTAAGAGATCTGATGGTGAAAAGTGTTAATGGTGGAATTGTTACACATGGTAAAATTAAGAGTGGAAATCTTTCAACGGTCAATGGTACTGTAAAAGTTACATTAGAAGGTGAAGATTTAACACGTATGGCAGCTTCTTCTGTTAATGGAAGTGTAAAAGTTTCTTTTCCAAAACAGTATAGTATAGAAGGCGAAGCAAAAAGTAATTTAGGAACGATCCAAAATAGAGTAGCAAATCTTGAAACACTTAAAGAAAGAAAAGACCGTACAAGTCAACTTCTAGAGTTTAGAAGAATATCTGATACGCAACTATTAGTGTTGAAATTAGAAACAACAACAGGTAATATTTTATTAAAAGAAGCAGATGAACTAGTTTAAAACAGTGTGAAAACTCAGAGAGGTGAATGAAAATGAAAAAATTGACTAAATCAAGAGACAATAAAATGGTGAGCGGTGTCTTAGCTGGAATCGCAGAATATTTCGGATTTGATCCAACGATACTCCGTATTATTTATGGAGCAGCTACTTTAATCGGAGTCGGTTCGCCGTTTATTCTGTATATCGTGCTAGCTATCGTGATTCCAGAAGCACCTAGAACTAATAATTCTGCAAATACAGGAACGTATGGATTCAAACCAGGAAATAATCGACCAGAAAAAAAAGAACCACGTAAAGAAGCTGAGAAAGTTAAAGAGGAAGACTGGAGTGACTTTTAGTGAGATTCTGGCAAAAAATTATTGTTAATGCATTGATTTTCTTAGCCTTAGCTGGTTTTTTGCAAAATATGTTCTATGTGGAAAGCATATGGGTAGCGTTAGGAGCCAGCCTTGTCTTAGCCATTTTGAATATGGCTGTAAAGCCGATTTTGTTTATCTTATCCTTACCCATTACTCTTTTAACTCTTGGACTATTCACTATCGTTATTAATGCAGCCATGTTAAGTATGACCGCTGCGATTGTAGGGAGCGGATTTGAATTTTCATCATTTGGAGCAACGATGCTTGTGGCCATCTTGATGTCGCTAGTTAATATGTTATTAAATAGTCAACTAAGACAGCCTAAGTGATTTGGTAATGTAAGAAAAGTGTATTGTGACCCGAGTTTTCTAAATTAGATACCGGGTCTTTTTTTGAATGCATTTTAGAAAGAATAATCAGATAGGCATAGAAGTTGGAACGGTTGTTTCATTTCTTATGCCTATTTTTTTTTGTTGTTAAAAGAAATTTAAACTTATAAAATGAGTAAAGTTGAAGCTTTTTACTATTTGAATAGGTTTTCTTTCGATTTCCTTTAAACAGAAGGATTAAAATGGTAAAATGAAAATCATGTAGTAGTTTTAAACTGTTAAAATGAAATTAAAAAAAGATCTTTAAACAGAGGAGAAAAAAATTATGACTAAAAGTGTAACTGTAAAACAATTAGTAAACTCTCTGAAGTTAGAAGTACATAACGGAGAGGAATTTCTTGATCGTAAAATTTTAACAGATGATATTTCACGGCCAGGTCTTGAACTTACTGGTTATTTTAATTATTATCCTCAAGAACGGATACAATTATTTGGCAGAACGGAAATTTCTTTTTCTGAGCAAATGACTAGTGATGAACGGTTAATTGTGATGCGAAGAATGTGTCAGCCAGATACACCTGCGTTTCTTATTTCAAGAGGCCTAACTCCTCCAAAAGAGTTGGTACAAGCAACAACTGAAAAAAGTATTCCTTTACTCTTATCTCCACAATCAACTACACGTTTATCTAGCAATGTAACGAATTTCTTAGAAGCTGAATTAGCTGAACGTATTGCTATGCATGGTGTGCTAGTAGATATTTATGGGATGGGCGTTATGATCACTGGAGACAGTGGAGTGGGTAAAAGTGAAACGGCATTAGAATTAATCAAAAGAGGCCACAGACTAGTTGCCGATGACCGTGTTGAACTGTATGTAATCGATGATAAAAAAGTTGTAGGTGAACCACCTGAAATTTTAAGTCATTTAATGGAGATTCGTGGAATAGGTATTATAGATGTCGTAAATCTATTTGGGGTTGGATCAATCCGTTTAAGTAAAGTGGTTAATTTAGTGGTTAATTTAGAACTTTGGGATAAAGAAAAAACGTATGATCGATTAGGTAGTGGAGATGAAAAACAACGTATTTTAAATGTTGACGTACCAAAAATTTCGATACCGGTTAGAACGGGACGTAATTTGGCGATCATTATTGAAAGTGCAGCGATGAATACCAGAGCAAAAATCATGGGATACAACGCTACTGAAACATTCGAACGCAATCTAGAAAAATTAATCAAAAAAAATTCAACTGAACAGTAAGATTGGAGATTAAAGTATGAGCAATCTGTTAGGAGCAATTAATCCGATTGCCTTTTCATTAGGACCTCTTGATGTATATTGGTACGGAATCATTATCGCTGCAGCTATATTTGTAGCAATTTTTTTAAGTACACGAGAAGCTGAAAAAAGAGGGATTGATGGAGAACATATCGTGGATATGGCTCTTTGGGCGCTCCCAATAGCTTTCATTGGGGCACGTTTGTATTATGTAGTATTTGAATTAGACTATTATCTTCAAAATCCTGGTGAAATCATAGCAATTTGGAATGGCGGTATAGCGATTTATGGTGGATTGATTGCGGGAGGATTAACTGTCTACTGGTACACAAAGAAACATGGGATTCCACTTTGGTTAATGTTGGATATTTTAGCACCAAGCGTATTGCTAGCGCAAGCAATTGGACGTTGGGGCAATTTTATGAATCAAGAAGCCCATGGTGGAGAAGTAACGAGATCGTTTTTAGAAAACCTATTCTTGCCTGAATTTATTATTAATCAAATGGAAATTAACGGCCTGTACTACCACCCTACTTTTTTATATGAATCTTTATGGAGTTTAGTTGGTTTTGTACTAATTGTTATCTTGCGAAATAAGAAACATTTATTTAGGCAAGGTGAAGTGGCATTGAGTTATGTACTATGGTATTCTCTTGGACGTTTCTTTATTGAAGGTCTTAGAACAGACAGCTTATGGATTTTTGATTTTATTCGCGTATCGCAAGCTTTATCGCTTGTTTTATTTATAGGAGCACTTAGCCTATGGATTTACAGAAGAAGAGATTATCCGCCTGTTCCGTATTATTTAGATGGAATGAATAAACCAGAAAAGAAACAGTCGAAATAAAGGAGCCTGAGTAAAATGTCAAAGAAAGTAGCCGTTTTAGGAGCTGGTTCTTGGGGAACTGCTTTAGCAATGGTATTAGAAGAAAATGGAAATGATGTTCGTATATGGAGTCATAAAGCAAAACAAGCAGATGAAATTAATCTTAAACACACCAATAAATTTTATTTGCCTGCAGTTGTTTTAGCGGACAGCATTAAAGCGACTCATCATATTGAAGAAGCGATTAAAGATGCTGAAGTGATCGTTTTTGTGGTTCCAACAAAAGCTATTCGTGAAGTCGCTAAGAAAGTTGCACCATTTTTAACTAAGCCAACGGTCATTGTTCATGCAAGCAAAGGGTTAGAGCAAGAGAGCCACAAACGTATTTCAGAAATTTTAGAAGAAGAAATTCCCGAAAGCAAACGCCAAGCGGTAGTAGCTTTATCTGGTCCTAGTCACGCTGAAGAAGTTGCGCTTAAAGATTTAACGACCATAACTGCAGCTTCAAAAAATGAAGATGCGGCTAAAATCGTGCAAGAATTATTTATGAACGATTATTTTAGAATTTATACCAACGATGATATTATCGGCGTTGAATTAGGAGCAGCTTTGAAAAATATTATTGCAGTAGGAGCCGGAGCACTTCAAGGGTTAGGATATGGTGATAATGCAAAGGCTGCTTTAATGACTAGAGGGTTAGCTGAGATAAGTCGTTTAGGTGTAGCCTTTGGTGCAGATCCAATTACTTTTCTTGGATTAAGTGGTGTAGGTGACTTAATTGTCACTTGTACAAGTATCCATTCTAGAAACTGGCGAGCTGGTCACATGTTAGGCAAAGGCAATAGCTTGAAAGAAGTTCTTGAAAGTATGGGAATGGTTGTAGAAGGGATTGCAACCACTAAAGCAGCATATGAATTAGCTCAGGAAAAAGGGATTGAGATGCCAATTACTGCAGCAATTTACGAAGTATTGTATAATGGAGCTAAAGTGGAAGATATTATTGTCTCATTGATGCAAAGAGAAGGAAAATCTGAAGCATAAGGAAAGAAATACCCATTATCTAAATCAATTGGAGGAATAAAAGACATGCAAAAAGTACGTAAAGCAATTATCCCCGCAGCAGGATTAGGAACACGATTTTTACCAGCGACAAAAGCTATGGCTAAAGAGATGTTGCCAATTGTAGACAAACCAACGATTCAGTTTATTGTAGAAGAAGCAATCAATTCAGGGATTGAGGATATTTTAATTGTAACTGGGAAAAGCAAACGACCTATTGAAGATCACTTTGACTCAAATCCAGAACTGGAAGCTAATCTAAAATCTAAAGGGAAAATGGAACTTTTAGAATTAGTCGAAGAAACAACCGGCTTAAATTTATTTTTTGTTCGTCAATCGTATCCAAAAGGTTTAGGCGATGCAGTCTTACAAGCTAAAGCATTTGTTGGGAATGAACCATTTGTTGTTATGCTTGGAGATGACTTAATGGAAGATGAAGTTCCGCTAACCAAACAACTGATTAACGGGTACGACAAAACCCACGCATCAAACATTGCTGTCATGAAAGTACCTCATGAAGAAACATCTAAATACGGAATCATTGATGTTGAAGGACAAGTAGACGAAACAACCTATAATGTTCGTCGTTTTGTTGAAAAACCAAATCCAGAAGATGCACCAAGTGATTTAGCGATCATCGGACGTTATTTATTAACTCCTGAAATCTTTGATATTTTAGAAACACAAGAACCAGGTGCTGGAAATGAGATTCAATTAACGGATGCAATCGATACTCTAAATAAAACGCAACGCGTTTTTGCACATGAGTTTAAAGGAACTCGTTATGATGTTGGAGATAAATTTGGCTTCTTAAAAACAAGTATTCAATATGGTTTGAAACACCCAGAGATAAAAGATTCTTTAAATGAATACATTATTGAATTAGGTAAAAAATTAGAAGCTGAATAACAGATACTAAATAAAACACAAAGAGGTGAGCGAAAAATCGTTTGCCTCTTTGTGTTTTTCTGCCTTGAACAAGACCTATTAAAAATACCACCTATATGCTATACTGATTAGTAAATGTTACTTTAGAGGAGGATTGCATATGTCTGAAATTGAAAATCAAAAGGCGACGATTATAGAAGTTATTCCAACAAGTGAATTTTATTTTAAGCGTGGAATTGCTGCATTTCAAAAAAATGAAATGGATCGTGCAAAAAAATACTTCTCACGAGCAGTAACTTTATCAAAAAATGAAGAGGAAAGTATTTTTGCCTCGTGCCAATTAGCTATTTGTTATCAACATACTGGTGAATACGATGAATCAATCAAAATTTTAGATGAACTAATTAAAAACAGTGGCGATATTTTCGCAGAAGCCTACTATTTCCAAGCCAATAATTATGCTTTTTTAGAAGATTTAGAACAGTCATTAATATTAGTGGAACAATATCTGACTTTAGACCCAGACGGTGACTTTGTTGACGAAGCATCTGAGTTGCAAGAAACACTAAAAATGGAATTAAATGAGTTTTAATAGCAAATGCTCATTCACTTCTAATTTGTAAGCAAATAAATAGCGATTCTTTCCAAAAAGGTGTAAAGTAAGATAAAACGATTAAGGAAAATGAGGGGTTTTATAATGGAAACAGATGAAAAAATTTATGATGTTGTTGTTATTGGAAGCGGCCCAGCAGGGATGACAGCTGCTTTATATGCTTCAAGATCAAATTTATCTACGCTGATGTTGGAACGCGGAGTACCCGGTGGACAAATGATCAATACAGCAGAAATTGAAAATTATCCTGGATTTAATAGTATCGTAGGACCAGAGTTGTCTGAAAAAATGTTTGAAGGTTCTAAACAATTTGGAGCAGAGTATGCATATGCTGATGTCAAAGAAATTCAACAAGGAACAGAATACAAAACAATTATTGCTGGGAAAAAAATCTTTAAAACGCGCTCGATCATTATTGCAACAGGTGCAGAACACCGTAAATTAAATGTTGGTGGCGAAAATGAATACAATGGTCGTGGTGTTTCTTACTGTGCCGTTTGTGATGGGGCCTTTTTCCGTAATAAAGAATTAGTAGTTGTTGGCGGAGGAGACTCGGCTGTTGAAGAAGGAACTTATTTAACTCAATTTGCTAAAAAAGTTACGATTATTCACCGTCGTGATGAGCTAAGAGCTCAAAAAATTCTTCAAGATAGAGCCTTTAAGAATGAAAAAGTTGATTTCATTTGGGATTCTACAGTAGAAAATATTTATGGTGATGACAACAAAGTAACAGGTGTCAAAGTTAGAAACGTTCATACAAGTGAAGTCAAAGAATTTCCTGCAGATGGCGCATTTATTTATGTAGGTATCTTGCCAAATACAGATAAATTTAGAGACTTAGGTATTACGGATGAAGAAGGTTGGATTCCAACTAATGAAACAATGGAAACTTCACAACCTGGAATTTTTGCTATTGGAGATGTTCGTTTAACTCCTTTACGTCAAGTTGCAACAGCTGTTGGTGATGGCAGTTTAGCAGGGAATGCCGTTTTCCATTATGTTGAGAAACTGAAGGAAAGCCTAGAAGCAAAAGCGATTAGTTCAAAATAATATCAAAGTAAAAATAATTTTAAAAAGTAATAAAAAAAAGAAACAAGAGAAATCTTGTTTCTTTTTTTATGGGTTGTATGACAAATAGTGTTGGTGCATCAAACTAAACTTTCTTCTGGAATGAACGGGTTTGCTTGTACAGAGCCATG